>CAZZXW010000162.1:2809-7209 GCA_964658095.1 uncultured Parafilimonas sp.
TAACGGAGTAAGATATTTTTGTTTTTGTTCTTCTGTTCCAAATGCTTCAAGCCCCCAGCAAACCAGGCTGTTATTAACGCTCATGCATACAGCAACACTGGCATCAACTTTCGAAATTTCTTCCATGGCAATTACATAACTTATAGTATCTAAACCTGAACCGCCATAATCAGTGCTTACCATCATTCCCATAAAACCAAGGTCAGCCAGTTTTAGCATTTGCTCTTTTGGAAATTTCATTTTTTCATCACGCTCAATTACGCCGGGCAAGCATTCTGTATTGGCAAAATCTCTTGCAGCCTGCTGTATCATCAACTGTTCTTCATTCAAACTAAGATCCATCTAAAAAATTTGATTGCAAAAGTACGCTAACAGTTGTAAGTAATTTTAAATGATGGAAATCATTTGCCATAAAGTTCAAGCATCTTTTTAAGATCATCAAGTGTATTTATTTCATCGGCTCTTTTATCTTTTCGCCATCTTTTAATTCTTGGAAAGCGAAGCGCAACGCCGCTTTTATGACGGTTGCTTGCAGCGATGCCTTCAAAAGCAATTTCAAAAACAAGTTCTGGTTTTACGGTACGCACCGGCCCAAATTTTTCAAGCGAATTTCTTTTTACAAAATTATCAACCTGTGCAAACTCTTTATCCGTTAACCCGGAATATGCTTTTGTAAAAGGCACCAATCTTTCTTCATCCTTAACGGCAAAAGTATAATCTGTATAAAGACTGCTTCTTCTGCCGCTTCCTTTTTGTGCATAGATCATAACGCAATCAATTGTCAGCGGATCAATTTTCCACTTCCACCAATCACCAACCTTTCTTCCCACCTGGTAAATTGATGCTTTGCGTTTCAACATAATACCTTCTGCATTTATATTACGGCTGGTAGCACGTGTAGCTGCAAGCTCATCCCAATTATTAAAATTGATAATCGGCGATAAACGCAATACCGGCTCATTAGCATCAAGAATAATTTTTTCAAGCTGTGCTCTGCGTTCTTCTAAAGTTCGGTTGCGATAATCTTCACCGTTAAATTCTAAAAGATCATAAGCCACAAAACCAACAGGTGATTCTTTTAATTGTTTTGATGTAATATTCTTTCTGCCAATTCTTGTTTGCAGCAATGCAAAAGGTAAAATAGTAAATGCATTGGTTTGAATGTTTGCATCAGTTAAAGAAATTATTTCACCATCCAATGCAACGCCTTCAGGTAATTTTTGCTGAAGCATAGCATACTCCGGAAACTTATCAGTCATTAATTCTTCGCCGCGGCTCCATACAAATAATTGATCATTGCGTTTAATAATTTCACCGCGAATGCCATCCCATTTCCATTCTGCCTGCCAGTCTTTTTCATCGCCTAAGGTTTCGGGATTTTCTTCTAAAGCATACGCTAAATAAAAAGGATAAGGTTTTGAATAATCAATAATGCTTGCATGCTCACTTAACAATTCATCAAATGAAGTTGTGACAGGATCCCAGTTGCCGCTGATACGGTGCGCAATAACAGAAGGCTCAAGCTTTACCGTTTTCGCCAACGCATTCACCATTTGTTTTTGTGAGATGCCAATGCGGAAATTTCCGGTGAGCAATTTATTAAAAACAAAGCGTTCATCTTTATTCATGGTGCGCCAGCAGCCGGTAATAAATTCCCGTTTTATAAACTCATTTTCTTTTTCGAGTGAAGCCAATTTTTCTATATAGAAAGCTAAAGAAGATGCTGTTTTTTCTTCAGTTGGATCAGGCAATAACAAAGCAATTGTTTCAGCCATGTCACCAACAGAACCATAACATTCACTGAATAACCAGCCGGGAATATTTTTTATTTCGATACACCATTGCGGCAATAAAGATGAGTTTACCAAGCGCCTTGGTCTGCGGCCGCTAAATAATGCAATTACCCAAACTTTATCTTTATCGTCAGCCAGGGAAAAATAGTTGATTAAGGCATCCTGCTTTTCTAATGTTTTGGTTGACGAACCTAAAAGTGTAACGAGCTCTGAAAACAAAGCCATTCCATCTTTTACATCCTGCTCTGTTGATGTTGCATTAATTATATGTTCATTATTCGCCATCAACTAATTCTTTTTTATCTTCTGATGTTTCTGCAACTACTTCTTCGTCTTCTGTTCCATATTCCGTTTTTACTTCTGCACTCCATATTCCCTGTTCATTTAAATAACGACTGAACGTAGATTGATAACCATGTGTTACATACACTTTTTCTGCACCTGTTTCTTTTATTGCGCACAATAAACCATTCCAATCCGCATGATCGCTTAAAGCAAATGCACCATCCACATTTTTACGCCGCATGTTACCACGCACCTGCATCCATCCGCTGCAAACACCTACTGCATAAGGAGAAAATTTTCTCATCCATGATGAACCATCTGCACCCGGCGGTGCTATAACAATACATTCTTTTAATTTTTCTTTTGGCGTTTCAGGCGTTACACGTTCAGCATTAATTTTTGGCAAAGAAATATTTGCATTGATCAAAGCCATATGCATATTATATGTTGCACCATGCATGTAAATTGTTTCATCAAAATTTTCCAATGCTTTTAAAACTCTTTGCGCTTTACCCAAACTATATGCGATGATGATACTTGCCTTTTTCAAAGCTTTGTTCGCAAGAATCCAGTTACGCATATTTTCAAAAATAATTTCCTGGTCTTTCCATGTATAGATCGGTAAACCAAATGTTGACTCTGTAATAAATGCATTGCATTTCACAGGTTCAAACGCTCCGCTTAAACCATCATTGGCAACTTTATAATCACCACTTGCAACCCATACTTCATTGTTATATTCAACACGTATTTGCGAAGAACCGATTATGTGGCCTGCAGGATGCAATGAAACCTTTACACCATTAATGGTTTTTGATTCATTCCACTCTAATGTTTCATAAACATTATCACCCAAACGCACCTGCAGTAAAGGTTTGGTAAGTGTATGACATAAATAATTTTTAATGCCCCATTTAGCATGATCGCTGTGTGCATGCGTGATGATGGCATAATCAACGGGCTTCCATGGATCAATATAAAAATTACCGCAGCGGCAAAACAATCCTTTATCTGTAAACTCAATTAACTGCATGGTTTGAATGTAAACAAAAATGTTACCGAAAGTAAAGCTTATCAGCTTTAGACTGGTATCACCTCAACTTTCTTTTTACTTTCCATTTGCAATGGAATATTTTCTATAATGGTTTGTTTTAAAATATTTATAAGCCTTGTTTTGGTAAAGGTTTTTAAAGTAACCAGGCTTATCTCTCTAACCGGTGCCGGGCTTTTAAAATAACGCAGCATATTTTTTTTAGCATTGCTTATATCATAAGTGGCCAATTCGGGCAATAGTGTAATGCCGCCATTTTTATCAACAAAGCGTTTAAGTGTTTCAATACTTCCGGCAGCATAATCAAAATGTTTTTCAATAGAAGCGTCGCGTTGCAATGCACAAAGATTCATCACCTGGCTGCGCAGGCAATGGCCTTCTTCAAGCAGCCACATGTTATGTACATTAATATCACCTGGCAACAAATATTTTTTATTAAATAATTTTTCCTTGCGGGAAACATAAGCCACAAACTCTTCATTAAACAAAAAAGATTCTTTTAATTCAGCGATGTTAAGCGGCGTTGCCATGATGCCTGCATCCAATGAATTATTTTTTAATTGCTTTACTATATTATCAGTTGTAAGTTCATGAACACTTAGCCTTAGTTGCGGAAATTGTTTAATAAATGATTGCAGAAATTGCGGCAATAAATATGGCGCTAACGTTGGTATAATTCCAATCTTCAATGTTCCCGCAACAATATTTTTTTCCTGTTGTATTAACTGCTGCATCATGTTTGCTTCTGCGAGTATTTTTTTTGCCTGGTTAATTATCATCTGTCCTGTTTCTGTTGTAGTAACAGGATTGGTGCGAATAAAAATCTGAACCGCTAATTCTTCTTCCAGCTTGTGTACTTGCATGCTTAATGAAGGCTGTGTTATATGACAATGTGCAGCAGCTCTTGCAAAATGTTTCAAATCATCCAATGCAACGATATATTCTAATTGTACTAATGTCATGATAGCTTTAAACTATTGAAGTATAAAATTAATTGATTATGATTATTTACAGATTGATATATGTTTGCCCTCTTTTTAAATTGTAATTACATAAACTTTCAAATAAATAATTGATCATGGCAGAAGATTCACAAGACATAAGTAAATGCCCGTTTCATAATGGCCGTATGAAACAAAATGTTGGTGGCGGTGGCACAAGAAACCGTGACTGGTGGCCGAACCAGTTAAAGCTTAACATTCTGCGCCAGCATTCATCTCTATCAAATCCAATGGATAAAGATTTCAATTATGCAGAAGCTTTTAAAAGCC
>CAZZXW010000163.1:0-7165 GCA_964658095.1 uncultured Parafilimonas sp.
CGTCACGAGGGGGGCGAATGCCACACATCATTTTTGCCTCAAGGCCGAACCGGCTTGTGTTAATGATGTGGTGTTGTCGGTTTGCTTCGGCCTCTTTCCATCTACCCGCGCAAGTTTTCAATACGCAAAACGGTTTGCTTAATGATTGTATTTATGCTGTACTACCTGTTAAAAACAAGGCTGCGGTTTATGCAAGCACTAACCTTGGCTTATCCTATATATCGCTGAATGAAAACATAATTAATTATACAAAAGAATCTGGTTTGCAGGAAAATGAGTTTAATACGCAATCTTCTATAAAAACAGCAAATGGCAAATATTATTTTGGAGGTGTAAATGGCATTACATCTTTTTATCCGTCTTCATTATTAAGCATAAATGATACACCTGTTTTAAATATTACAAAGCTTGTTATAAATGATTCGGCTTATAACAGCTCGCCGGGTTATTGGAAAGGAGATTCTATAAAATTGAAATATTCGCAAAATCATATTCAGTTTGATTTTGCAGCAACTGGCCTTTTAAATACAAATGAATATGTTTATCACTACCGGTTAAAAGATTTCGAAAACAACTGGCAAACAACACATGAACCAACTGCTATAAAATATGTTTTAGAACCCGGCCACTATTTGTTTGAAATAGATTGTTCACCTGTATTTTCTTCGCAAAGTGTATTTAAAAGATCAATAGTAATTATTGTTTCACCGCCTGTTTGGCAAACATGGTGGTTTAAAGCTTTAATTATACTGATTGGTATTATTATCATTGCATTAATTGTGCGTCAGTATTTAAAAAACCGTTACCAGCAAAAACTCGATGCCTTAAAATTAACGCAGGAAATTCAGCATGAGCGGGAAAGAATAAGCCATGACCTGCATGATAATCTTGGTGCTTATGCGGCGGCTATCGCATCCAATATTTCCACCATTCAAAGCAATCATTATAACACAAATAAAGAAGTGTTTAACCAGCTTAAAAACAATTCGCAATCTATCATCAACCAGTTAAATGATACTATCTGGGCTTTGAACAAAGAACATATTTATTTAACTGCAGTAAGCGACAGGTTTAAAGTTTTTCTTCAAAAGATAAGGCCTAATTACCCTAACATCAGTATTGAAATAAAGGAAAGTATTGTCAATGATGAATTGCTTTCACCGGCCAATGCTTTGCACTTATTCAGAATGATGCAGGAAGCTGTAAACAATGCTTTAAAACACAGTGGCGGCAATGATATTTTTATTGAATTGATCAGTGATAAAAAATGGATTGTTATTATAAAAGATAATGGTAAAGGCATGCCGGATGAACACGAAAAGATTTTGTACGGCAACGGTGTAAATAATATTAAAACACGCAGCAAAGCCGCTGGCTGGCAGGTGCAATGGATAAGCGAACCGCAAAACGGAACTGAAGTGGTTATTAGCTCTACTACAAATTGATTATAGAATAAAATTTATTTACAATTAATCTTCGTGGCATGTCTGCTGATGCGAATACCATTAGAATTGCTTTGGTTGAAGATAATGCTGTTAACAGGAACACCTTTCAGCAAAAGGTGCAGCAATATGCAAACTGGAACATTGTTTTTATTGCAAACAACGGTGATGCATGTTTGCATGAATTAAAGGGCTTGCCGGCAACGGTTTTGCCGCAGGTAATTTTTATGGATATTGAAATGCCTGGCCTAAACGGTATTCAAACAATAGCTGCCGGTAAAATTTTATACCCGCAAATTCATTTTATTGTGCTTACTGCTTTTGATGATGATGATAAAATTTTTGAAGCTATTAAGGCAGGCGCATCAGGTTATTTATTAAAGCATGAAAGTGCAGTTACATTAAGAGATGCAATAACCAATGTGCTTAACTTTAACGGTGCACCTTTAAGCCCTGCCATTGCCCGTAAAGCGTTACAGTTGTTAAGCCAGTCATCTAACAATAATATAAAAACCAAAACTTCTGCGCCGCCGGAATCACTTACAGAAAGAGAAACAGAAATTCTGCAGCACACAGTAAATGGTTTAGATGCTAAACGCATTGCTGATATCCTGGATATCAGCGTTTATACTGTAAGAAAACATATTGCCAATGTGTATGAAAAGTTGCATGTGCAATCCAAAGCACAGATCATGAAACTTGCACATGAAAATAAATGGTTTCGTTAACGCAACAGCAGTTGTCTGATTTAAGCATTTAAGATTATAAGAATTGCTTGTAAAACTTCATACAAAGGCATGCGTTTTGAGTATTTTATCTCATAATATATTCATTTAATTTACTGAAATTATAACTATGAGCACGGAAAAAGTTTGGTTTATTACAGGCGCATCAAAAGGCTTTGGAAAAATTTGGGCAGAAGCTGCGTTGAAGCGTGGCGATAAAGTAGTGGCTACGGCACGCAAAACATATACATTGCAACCATTGGTTGATAAATATAAAGACCTGGTTTTACCATTGCAGCTTGATGTAACAGATCACGCTGCGGCTTTTGATACCATAAAAAAAGCGCATGAACATTTTGGCAGAATTGATGTAGTTATCAACAACGCCGGTTATGGCTTGTTTGGTACTATTGAAGAAATAACTGAAGAACAGGCACGCAAACAAATTGAAACAAATTTTTTTGGCGCTTTGTGGGTAACTCAGGCGGCTTTGCCAATAATGCGTGAACAAAAGAGCGGGCACATTTTGCAGGTCTCAAGCATAGGCGGCATAGTTGCGTTTGCAAATCTTGAATGTACCACGCATCAAAATGGGCATTGGAAGGCATGTCTGAAGCGCTTTCAAAAGAAGTTGCGTACTTTGGTATTCATGTTACCTTAATTGAGCCGGGTGGTTATTCAACAGATTGGGCAGATGATTCTGCTGTTCGCGCAACACAAATACCTGCTTATGATAAAATGCGTGAAGATGTTGCAAAATGGAGATCAGGCATGAAGCGTGGAGTGCCTGAAGCAACAGCAGAAACTATATTAAAAGTAGTTGATGATCCTAACCCTCCGTTAAGAATATTTTTAGGTGAATCACCTATAAACATGGCGAACGAACAATATGAGAAACGCATAGAGAACTGGAAAAAATGGCAACCTCTATCGGCAGCAGCACAAGGCAATTAATATTAATTGATATTCATATTATGATTACAACACTAAGAACATTTGCTGTTTTATGTTTTTGTTTGATTTTGATTGCTGCTTGCAATACAAATTCTGTAAACAGTAATTCATCACAATCTGTATATACAGTTCCGGATGATGCTGCCATTAAGAAAGCGGTTGATGATGCTTATGCAGCAATAAGCTTTAAAAATGGTGAGCAACCGCCTTATGATAGCATAAAGTATTTTTTTATTCCGCAGGCGCAGTTAATAAATTATATAAGTGATACTGCACAAATTTTATCAATTGATGATTTTGTAAAGGCTTATAAGATTTATATTGAATCAACCAAAATTCAATCTTTTCATGAAGAAGAATTATATGGAAGAACTGACCAATTTGGCAACATTGCACAAAGAATAAGCACCTACAAAACTTATGTAAACAGTATGGATATAGTTAAAGAAAGAGGTGTAAATAGTTTTCAATTAATTAAAACACCGCAAGGCTGGAAAGTTTCAAGTATTATCTGGGATATTGAAAAGGCAGGCAAGCCAATACCTAACTATTATTTAGGTAAATAATCAAAGTATTATTTATTTGTTTCTTCATACTTCATTTTCACTTCATCCAAATGCCGTATGAATTTATTTATGTCAGGATCATATCCATATCTTACATCACTTAAAAGGTTTTGATCTGCATCTATAAACATATATAATGGTTGTGAGTTGATACCGAATTTTGTTATTTCGTAATCAATATTTCTATCACCAACATTTTCAACTGCTTCGCCTTTTGTATTGGTATAAACTTCGTTTGGTTGTAACGATGTTGGTTCATCAACATATAAACTTACCAGCACAAAATCATTATTAATACGTTTCAAAACTTCAGGATCACTCCAAACCTGCGCTTCCATTTTGCGGCAATTAGCACATGAATGTCCTGTAAAATCAAGCATAATTGGTTTATGCAAAATCTTTGCTGCAGCAATGCCTTCATTCAAATCAAAATAAGCCGTTAGCCCAAAAGGTGCTGCTAATTTATCAGCAAGCCTTTGTGGTGGCAAAGCAGCTGTTTTACTCGTTTGATTTGAATTGATATTTGTTTGATAGCTGCCTAATTTAAAATCTTGTGTGTAATCCGGGGGTATCCATCCGCTTAAAGCTTTTAAAGGTGCGCCCCACATTCCCGGTAAAAGATATAATGCAAATGCAAATGCGGCAATAGCAACGAATAAGCGCACAATGGTTAAATGTTTTATATCGCTATCGTAATAAAATTTCAGCTTGCCTAATAAATAAAATCCAAGCAGCAAAGCAATTACAATCCATAACGCAATAAAAACTTCACGGTCAAGCAAACGCCAGTGATAAATTAAATCAACATTGCTTAAAAACTTTAAAGCTAATGCCAGTTCAACAAACGCAAAGCTTACTTTAACGGTGTTTAACCAGCCGCCGCTTTTGGGCATAGACTTAATTAATGAGGGAAACAAAGCCAGTATTGTAAACGGAAAAGCAAGCCCTGTTCCAAAGCCAAACATGCCTGCGATGGGCCCTGCTTTTATGCCACCGGATGAAAGATAACTTAACAACTGGCCTGCAACAATGCCTGTGCAACTGAACGAAACAATCACCAATGTAAGCGCCATAAAAAACAAACCAAGATATCCGCCTTTACCTGCAAGCTTATCAGTTTTAGTTGACCATGATGAGGGCAGCGTAACTTCAAACAAACCAAAAAAAGAAAGTGCGAATGTTATAAATATGGAAAAGAAAATTAAGTTGGTTACCGGGTTAATAGAAATTTTATATAACGCTGTTTCGCCAAAAATTAAAGTAAGTAATGTAGTTGGAATACCATAGATAAGTATGATGAACAGCGAATAAATCAACGCGCTTTTTACACCTTGTTTGCGGGTACCATAACGGTTTAAAAAAAAAGTAACTGTAACCGGGAACAATGGATAAAGGCAAGGAAGAAAAACAGCTAACAAACCTGCAAGCAAACCAATCCAGAAAAAATTTAACCAGCTTTTGGGCTGGCTGTTTATTGCTGAAACACTTGCTGCAATTGACTTTGTGGCCGATACATTTGTTTCAAATTTTTCTTCACCACTGGGAAATGCATCATTCATTTTTCCAAGCCAAGCAAAAGAACCTTTAATCTTTTCGTTGCTGGAATTTTTTATTTTAAGATGATAAGTAAACGTTGCGCTATCATAAAAACCGTTAAACAAGCTGTTGGTTTTATCATCTTTTACAGAAGTAATGTTAGGTGATTGAGCAACATTAGTATCAGTTAGATATTTTGATGAATTACTGTCTAAATTCAATTGCGAGATGAATGCATCGTCGGCGCTTTTGGGTTTAACAGAAAAAAGAAAAAAACCTTTATCAAGCTTTGCTTTTACTATAAAGTAAACAAGCGAATCATTTTTTCTTTCTGTTGCAAAATTGAGATGCGCAGGATTGTTTTGGGTGAAAGCAGTTGCATAAAAAAGCAGGCAGCAAAAAGTAAAAAATGAAGATTTGATCATGCTTAAACTTTACTCACTTGCAGACTTACTATCTTTTATTGTAACTGAACATTAAACGAAACTGTTTTTGGAGGCAGGCACATTTTATCATTGCACACCATATATTTTACAGTTCCTGAAAGATTTGTTTTAACTGCTGATTTAAGTTTTACAGCTTGTGTAAATTCAACTTTGTCAGCATAATATTTTACATCAACACCAAACACCGCATCATGATCTGTTTTTAAATTACCATTTTCTTTTACAGTGCCATCAAGCGTTGCCAACGGATTTTTTTTAAAACTGACGCTCGTCGGCACAGGTCCGTTTGCAGGCGTATTAATTGAATAGATATGCCAGGCGCCCGATAGTGCCGCATCAATTGTAACTATATATTCTTTATCATTTTTTTTCTTTGCTGAATACTCCCATTTAACAGGATCCTGTATTTGTGCATGCAAAGAATGAATGACAATTATGGTAAGAAATGTTGCGATAAATTTTTTCATCATTATTAATTTAAACCAAGCTCTGTAAATATTTTTATGCCATCTGTATTGCCTAAAAAAGAATTGGAAGCTCTTTCAGGATGCGGCATCATACCAAACACATTTCCATTTTTATTTTTAATACCTGCAATATTTCTTGTTGCATGATTTGGATTAAAGCGCTTATCAATGTTTCCGTTTTCATCGCAATAATAATACAATACCTGTTTGTTATTTTCTAATGCATCAAGTGTTGTATCATCTGCAAAAAATCTTCCATCGCCATGCGCCACTGGAATTTTATAGATGTTGCCTTCATCATTTTTTAAAAAGATATTTTTACTTACAAACTGCTGATGCCCGTTTTGCATAAGCACTCCGGGCAACAAACTGCTTTCACATAAAATCTGGAAACCATTACAAACACCCAACACTTTGCCACCGTTGTTTGCAAATGTTATAACGCTTTGCATCATAGGGCTAAAACGTGCAATGGCGCCGCAACGTAAATAATCACCAAAAGAAAAGCCGCCGGGCAACACAATGCAATCGTCTGTTGTAAATGCACTTAAATCTTTGTCTTTATGCCAAAGCATGATGACTTCTTTATTCATATCATGTTGCAGTGCATCCTGCATATCACGGTCACAATTAGAGCCTGGAAAAACAACGATACCAAATTTCATGTTAACAGTTGTACAGCAAAAATAAAAGTGTTCAGCGTAATAAATGCTTAATACTTTGCGAACCAGTTGTTATAAATGCTTAAGCCAACTAGCAACCAAAAAAATATTACAGGGATAATGTTGCGTGATGCGCTGCCAAAAGCAAAACCAATATAGCATGATGCGGGAACCATTGTTATTAATAATGCTAACGGCCACGCACTGCGCATAAACAAAATTGCAGGTATAAACAGAATTAAAAATATGCCTACCAACGCCCAGCTTTTACGTACCTGTATTAATTCCCGCATGCCTGTTTGATGCACAACAAGCATTGCCCAAACAGTTATACAAGCTGCAATTACAACCGTAATAATGACGGCAG
>CAZZXW010000164.1:0-7133 GCA_964658095.1 uncultured Parafilimonas sp.
TATAAGATATGCGCAATCCTTTAAGTAATTCATTTGCATTATCACTGGCTTTATCCATTGCGGTCATACGTGCACCATGTTCGCTGGCGTTTGCGTCAAGCACCGCTTTATATAATTGCGTGTTCAAAATTTTAGGCATTAATGCAGCAATCAGTTCTTCTTTATCAGGCTCAAAAATAAAGTCAGCTTTTTTGGCGCCTTCTTTCTTTTTTACTTTTGGTATTGGCAAAAATTGTTCAACCACAAAACGCTGTGTGGCAGCATTTTTAAATTCACTATAAACTAATTCAACCGCATCAAACTCGCCATTTTCAAATGCTTTCATAGCAGCTTGTGATGCAGCTTGCACCGTTTCAAATTTCAGGTTTAAAAAAATATCTTTATAGGCATCACTGGTTTTATAACCCGAACGTGTAAGGCTTTCATATCCTTTTTTTCCAATATTCCAAACTGCAATATTGCCTTTTGAAAATTGTGTTTGATACTTTTCAGCAACCAATTGTTTAGCAAGTTTTACAACGTTTGAATTATACGCACCGCTTAATCCACGATCACTGGTTATAACAATCAACAATACTTTTTCAACAGGCCTTTCGGTAGCGAGTTTAATGTTGGTGCCACCGTCGATGTTACTCACAATATTGCTTAGCATCTCCTGTAATTTTTGTGCATATGGGCGCATTTGCTGAATGGCTTCCTGTGCACGGCGCAACTTAGCAGCACTTACCATCTTCATGGCTTTTGTAATTTGTTGTGTGCTTTGTACTGATTGAATTCTGTTTCTAACTTCTTTTAACTGGCCTGGCATAAATAGTTTTAACGTTTAAGTGTTTCAAAGTTTCACCTTAAATATCATTATTAAACCTTGAAACTTTGCAACTATGAAACCTAAAATTTTGCCGCGAAGATAAGATAATGAAAACAAGTTTTGATAATAGTAAAGTTCTAAGAAGAACTATCTCAAATTCATTTGTTTACTGAAATATTTATCTTTTTTTAAATGAATACAGTAAAGTGAACGCCGCTTCACTGCCTGCAAATCGTTAACTTTGCAACCCTTTATGCTGCCAGTTTGGCTTTATTTAACCGGCGCATAATTTTTGAGAACAAACGTTTCAATTTATAAAGTTTATACAATCATGATAAGTTTTTTAAGCAAGCTGCTCGGTGGAAATAAAAGCGAGAAAGATGTAAAAAAGATTGAGCCGCAGGTTGAACAGATCAATAATTTTTTCAACGAATATCAAAGTTTATCTAATGATGAATTGCGTAACAAGACAAATGAATTCAGGCAAAGAATAAAAGAACATCTTGCAGAAATTGATGACATTATTTCTAATAAAAAAACAGAAGCAGAACAATTACCGGAAGCTGAAATGCATCAACGTGATTTGCTGTATAAAGAAGCAGATGAATTAAAAAAAGATCGTGATAAAAAAATTGAAGAAGCCTTACTAGAAATTTTGCCGGAAGCTTTTGCAGTAGTAAAAGAAACAGCACGGCGTTTTAAAGACAACACGGAACTGGTTTCAACCGCTACACAGCTTGACCGCGATTTAAGTGTTTCAAAAGATTACATAAAAATAAACGGCGATAAATCAATTTTTAAAAACAGCTGGATTGCCGGCGGCAGTACTATTACCTGGAACATGGTGCATTACGATGTACAGTTAATTGGTGGTATTGTTTTGCACCAGGGCAAGATTGCTGAAATGGCAACCGGTGAAGGTAAAACGCTGGTGTCAACGCTGCCTGCGTATTTAAATGCACTTGCCGGCGAAGGCGTTCACATTGTAACAGTAAATGATTATCTCTCACGCCGCGACAGTGAATGGAACGGAACCATTTTTGAATGGCTTGGCTTAACGGTTGATTGCATTGATAAACATCAGCCAAATACACAAGAGAGGCGCAATGCCTACCTCGCAGATATTACTTATGGTACCAACAATGAATTTGGTTTTGATTACCTGCGTGATAATATGGTGCATACACCTGAAGAAATGGTGCAACGCAAACATCATTATGCAATGGTGGATGAAGTGGATAGTGTATTAATTGATGATGCACGTACGCCATTAATTATTTCAGGGCCGGTTGGAAGAGATAATACAACACAGCAGTTTTTTGAGTTGAAGCCACGCATTGAAAAACTGGTTGAAGCGCAAAAGCGTTCCACCAATCAATTTTTAAATGAAGCAAAAAAGAAGTTAGCTGAAGGTGATGATGATCCAAAAAGTGGTGGCCTTGCTTTATACCGTGCACATCGTGGCTTGCCAAAAAATACAGCCCTGATTAAATTTTTAAGCGAACCGGGCATTCGTGTAAAAATGCAGAAAACGGAGAATTATTATCTCGCAGATCAGCAAAAAGAAATGCCAAAGGTTGATGAAGAATTGTGGTTTTATATTGATGAAAAAAATAATTCTGTTGAACTTACTGATAAAGGCATTCAGCTTATAACAAAAGGTGGCGAAGACCCAAACTTTTTTATTTTGCCTGATATTGGAGTTGACCTTGCATTGATAGATAATGATACAACCATTGATGCTGATACAAAGCTGCATAAGAAAGAAATCATTTTGAATGACTATGCTACAAAAGCTGATCGCATTCACACCGTGCAGCAGTTACTAAAAGCATATACATTATTTGCAAAAGATGATGAGTATGTAGTGCTGGATGGTGCTGTAAAAATTGTGGATGAACAAACAGGCCGTATTATGGAAGGCCGCCGTTACTCTGATGGCTTGCACCAGGCAATTGAAGCAAAGGAAAATGTAAAGATTGAAGCAGCTTCTCAAACATATGCAACCATTACATTGCAGAATTTTTTCAGGATGTATCACAAGCTTGCGGGTATGACGGGTACTGCGGAAACAGAAGCAGCAGAACTGTGGGATATTTATAAATTAGATGTTGTTACTATTCCAACAAACATTTCCTGTGTTAGAAAAGATGAGCAGGATCTTGTATATAAAACCAAGCGTGAAAAATACAAAGCGGTAATTGATACCATTGAGGAACTTCGCAATGCCGGCAGGCCAATTCTTGTTGGTACAACGTCAGTTGAAGTGAGTGAGTTGTTAAGCCGCATGTTGCAACAAAAGAAAATTCCACATAATGTTTTAAATGCAAAACAACACTCACGTGAAGCACAGGTTGTAGCTGAAGCTGGTTTAAGCGGCAATGTAACTATTGCTACAAACATGGCTGGCCGTGGTACGGATATAAAACTTGGTGCCGGTGTTAAAGAAGTTGGTGGCCTTGCTATTCTTGGTACTGAACGCCATGATAGCCGTCGTGTGGACAGGCAGTTGCGTGGCCGTGCAGGCAGACAGGGTGATCCTGGTTCATCACAATTTTTTGTTTCGCTGGAAGATGATCTGATGCGCATGTTTGGCAGCGAACGAATTGCTAAAGTGATGGACTTTGCCGGTTACAAAGAAGGTGAAGTTATTCAACACAGCATGGTTACAAAAAGTATTGAACGTGCACAGAAAAAAGTAGAAGAGAATAATTTTGGCATAAGAAAACGTTTGCTTGAATATGATGATGTAATGAACAAGCAGCGTACTGTTGTTTACACAAAGCGCAGCCATGCATTGTTTGGTGAAAGGCTTGCGCTTGATCTTGATAATGCTTTTTATGATGTGTCTGAAGGATTAATAAACACATTTAAAGAACGCAACGATTATGAAGGTTTTAAGCTTGAAACAATTGTAAATCTCGGGCTTGATACAACCATCACTAAAGAAGAATTTGAAAAAGATAATGAGCAGCAGCTTTCACAAAGATTATATGAAGAAGCATTTGTAAATTATCAGCGTAAGCGCAAAGATTTAATGAAGACTGTTACGCCGGTTTTCAAAAACATTCGTGAAACGCAGGGTGCAAATATTGAAAACGTGATGGTACCTTTTACAGATGGCAGAAAGCAAATACAAGTATTAACCAATCTTGAAAAAACATTACAAACATCCGGTGCAGACTTAGTAACTGCTTTGGAAAAGAATACAACATTGTCATTGATTGATGATGCCTGGAAAGAACATTTGCGTGCTATGGATGATCTTAAACAAAGTGTGCAGACAGCGCATTATGAACAAAAAGATCCGCTGGTAATTTATAAAGGTGAAGCGTTTAATTTATTTCGCCAGATGGATAGCCAGGTAAATACAAATGTGGTAAGTTTTTTAAATCATGCTGAATTACCGGTTCAGCAAAACGCGCCTGTTCATGAAGCGAAACAACAGAAGACTGATATGAGCAGGATGCATTCAAACAGGCGTGAAGTGGAATCTGCAGGCCAGGATTATGCAGCAAATGAGAATGATTATTACGATCCAACACCAACAAAACAAGAGCCTGTAAAAGTTGGACCGAAGATTAGTCGTAATGCGCCTTGCCCTTGTGGTAGTGGAAAAAAATATAAGAACTGTCATGGTAAAGAAGAATAAAATTTAAGCCCCGCTTTGCGGGGTTTTTTATTAAATGATTTATGAATGATAACACGCAACGTTTCAGCAATCGGGTTGATAATTATGTAAAATATCGTCCAATATATCCAACTGAAATAATTGCTTTTCTTGAGCAAAAAATTGAGTTTAATAAAGATGTGATTGTTGCAGATATTGGTTCAGGCACTGGTATTCTTTCTGAAATATTTTTAAACAATGGTAATCGTGTTTTTGGTGTTGAACCTAACAAACCAATGCGTAATAAAGCAGAGGATTTGTTACATAAGCATGCATCATTCAAAAGTATAAATGGTACTGCTGAACAAACAACTTTACAAAACGCAAGCATTGATCTGATAACTGCAGCGCAGGCTTTTCATTGGTTTGATGCAGGTAAAACCAAAGCTGAATTTAAACGCATATTAAAACCAAATGGTTATTGTTGTTTAATATGGAATGAACGCTTAAACAATTCTGATTTTTTAAAAGCGTATGAACAATTATTGAAAGATTATTCAACTGATTATACAAAAGTGGATCATAAAAATATCGATGAAAAAAAGATCGCAGCTTTCTTCTGGCCAAATAAGGTAATCAAACAATCATTCAGCAATAAACAGGTTTTTGATTTTGATGGGTTGAAAGGAAGGTTGCTTTCATCTTCTTATGCGCCTGATGAACAGCATCCAAAACATGCTGCTATGATTAATGCACTTGAAAATATTTTTACTTCATTCAATCAAAACAATGCTGTGCAGTTTGTTTATGATACGAATGTTTACCTTGCTGAAATCTTGTAACAAATATTATCTTGAGGCGCGATTGCAACTTCTATAAACTTAATCAATCTATATGTTGAAAAAGCAAATCATTTTTGTTTTCCTTGTTGTATGTTTTATTATAAATGTTCAGGCACAGAATAAATTAACCCAACAGCTTGGCGATGTTCGTTTAGAGTTCAGCATTAATAAATCAGGCACTGCTGAATACAGTGTTTTTTATAAAGATCAGCCTGTGATAAAACCATCTGCTTTAGGTTTTATGCTGAAAAACAATGATGCGTTCAATCATTTTAAATTAATAACATCTGAAACAAAAACGGTTGATGAATCATGGAATCCTGTTTGGGGCGAAGTGAAAACAATACGCAATCATTATAACGAACTGACTGTGCACCTGCAGGAAGAAAATGCACCTAATCGTTTATTAAAAATTGTATTTCGTGTGTTTGAAGATGGTGTTGGTTTTCGTTATGAATTTCCGCTTCAATCCAATTTAAAATATTTTGTAATTACAGATGAACAAACGCAATTCAATTTAACCGGTGACCATAAAACATTCTGGATTCCCGGTGATTACGATGAGAACGAATACGCTTACACAACATCAAAGTTGAGTGAAGTGGAAGACTGGCATATTCCGCTGTTATCAAACAATCCAAAAGAAATGAATGAGCCTGATGAATATGCTGTACAAACGCCATTGATGATGAAAACAGACGATGGCTTATATATCAACATACATGAAGCAGCGCTGGTAAATTATCCGTCAATGCAATTGCATGTTGACAGAGATAAACATAGTCTTTCTTGCAATCTTGTTCCAAATGCTTTAGGTGAAAGAGCATATTTGCGTGCACCTGCTGTTACACCATGGCGAACAATAATTATAAGCGATAAGGCAACGGATATACTTGCATCAAAAATGATTTTGAATTTGAATGAACCTTCAAAAGTTCAAAACACATCATGGATTAAACCGATGAAGTTTATGGGTGTTTGGTGGGAAATGCAAACAGGTAAAAGCGGTTGGAACTATGATAACAATCCTGATTCACTTGATGCAAACGGCAAACTTATTCCAAACAATCATCATGGCGCAAATACAAAAAATGTTGAACATTATATTGACTTCGCATCAAAGAATGGCATTAAAGGTTTGTTGGTTGAAGGATGGAATACCGGTTGGGAAGAATGGTTTGGCAACTGGTATGGAGCGCATTTTGATTTTGTAACGCCGGCTCTTGATTTTGATGTGAAAGCAATTGCTGCTTATTCAAAAGCAAAAGGTGTAAACATGATCATGCATAACGAAACAAGTGGCGATGCATCAACGTATGAACGACAGATTGATACAGCATATCGTTTCATGAATAAGTATGGATACACTTCAGTGAAGACCGGTTATGTGGGAAACATCATTCCGCGTGGCGAGCATCATGATGGGCAGTGGATGGTGAGTCATTATGTTTATGTTGCACAAAAAGCAGCGCGTTATCATGTGATGATTGATATGCATGAACCTGTACGCCCGACTGGTTTGAACCGCACCTTTCCAAACTGGCTTGCATGTGAAGCAGGAAGAGGAAATGAATGGAATGCATTCAGTAATGGCAATGTGCCGGAACATGAAACCATTATGCCCTTCACCCGTTTAATGGGCGGACCGATGGATTATACGCCGGGCATTTTTAAGCTCACAAATTATTCACCTGATACAACGCATCGTGTGCATACAACACTGGCGAAACAATTGGCTTTATATATCACGATGTATAGTCCTTTGCAGATGGCTGCTGACTTGCCTGAAAATTACGCGGCTCACATGGATGCATTTCAGTTTATAAAAGATGTTGCGGTTGATTGGGATGATACAAAATATATTGAAGCAGAG
>CAZZXW010000165.1:0-2371 GCA_964658095.1 uncultured Parafilimonas sp.
CTTAACGCCCGGCATAGCCTTCAATGCACCTATTACAAAATCCCGGCGCTCTTTTGCACGTGCAGGAAACAAACGTGGGTTGTAAGCAGTTGGCGCATTCACCATTCCAATTAATACAGCGGCCTGTTCCGGTGAGAGACGATCTGGCTCTTCCTGGAAAAAAGTTTTTGCCGCATTGCGAATGCCATAAACATTATCACTAAACGGAACCGTGTTAAGATATAAAGTAAGTATTTCTTCTTTTGTAAAATTTCTTTCAAGCTTGATGGCGATAATTGCCTCTTTTATTTTTTGAGGCATGCGCTTAATAATATTGGAACTATAATCTGAAAAAAGATTTTTTGCGGTTTGCATTGTGATTGTGCTTCCACCGCCCTGACTTCCTAATAAAAACACAGCTCTTGCCAATGAACGCGGATCAACACCATTATGATCATAGAAGCGTTCATCTTCTGTAGCCACCAAAGCTTCAATAACATATTTGCTTATATCGCTGTACTTAACATTAACCCTATCCTGCAAATAATATTTTCCCATCAAGGTTCCATCATCTGCATATACCTGGCTGGCAAGCGATGCAGATGGATTCTGCAATTCACTGATAGAAGGCATCTTGCCTAAAAATCCTAAATCTGCCGCAACAATAACAAGTATTACACATGCAAGCCCGATGAAAAAAATCCGCCATAAATAAATAACGGATTTTTTTATGCCTGATGATTTGCTTTTTCTTTTTGCAACTTTTTTTGCCATGTTTCAATTAAAATTTTCCGGGTAAAACTTTTTGGATTAATGCTTTATAACCCTGAACATCTTTTGTATTATTCATGATGTCTAAGTTAGATTGACTAATAATGGTAAAGCTATACTTCTCCGGTTTAAGCCATGGAATAATTGTGCCAGCCGCTTGTGGTTTTACCTTGTCAACATAAATTAACGCCGAAGCCGCATCAGTGAAAGGCCCGAGCAGCACAATGCTCAGGCTATCATTAACCTTTGCTGATGAAACATTTATTTTCTGATTATAAACATTTATCTGGTTATAACGATTGAATGCGTTGCGTGTTTCGTTTGCATAAACAGGATCAACCTTGTTTAATAAAATACCTACGAACTGCGAATCAGAAGCGTTGAACACATATGTTTTTGCGGCGCCTGTTATAGCTTTAATTGTATCTGTTTTCTGTGTTATATTTTTTGACGCTGGCTTTGAAACGATAGAATCTCTTTTAATTTCTTTTTTATCAACTATGTTCTCAACGGGATTTAAATTTATAACCGGTGATGGTTCATCATCAGGCAATCTTGTTACTTTAAGATTGGTTAAATACAATTCAATTTGTTTACGGCGTCTTAACACATCAATCATTGTTTGTGCCTTTTTTGATAAAGGCGAATTTGCAAACTGGCTGGTTAAAGCAGTAAGCTTATTTATAGCAGTACTATCGTTGTGCTTGGACACGTAATAGATTGATTCGATGTATAATAATTGTGGCGTCCAGTGTGAGTTGCCATACATACTGTCTGCCTTTGCTTTATCAGCTTTTGCCTGTTCAAAATTGCCTTCAATAAACAAATCATAAATGTTTTCATAAGCTGTGGTTGCTGAATCTTCAGATTGCTTTTTTGCTTTGTTTGAAGGAATGTTATTCAGCAGTTTTGCATAAGTGCCGTTTTTAAATTTTGTGTTGATAACATTTAATGCAGAATCTGCCTGAGCCTTTTTTCCAAGCTTGTTATAGCAATAAAATAAACCGGCTAAAGATGCTTCAAGATGTGTATTGGCTGGATAGCGTTTGTTCAAAGTTTCGTATGCATCAATTGCTGCATTATAATCTTCTAATTCATTCTGAAATTCTTTACCGTTTGCAAATAAAGCCTCAATAATTTTTGAATCAGAGGCCTTCATTTTATCTTCTGTAAGCGGTATATTTTCCATCAAAGCGTCAAAAGAAATTTCACCGTTGCCTGCAGTATATTTTGGTTGATCAGGATTTTCACTGTTCATATTAGAAAGCGAAGAATCAACAGGATGATCCGGATCATTTCCAGCCGCTATTTGCTGTGCCTGTTGCTGTTTATTGATGGCATCAATTCTTTGCCAGTTATCTACGTTCGGCCGGTTGCCCCATGCTGCATGAAAACTTTGTACGCCGGATAACCGTAATGTGTTGTTATTAAAATACCAGTCACCTTTTGTTGGCGATGAGCCAAACAGGTTATTATTGGCAAGCGGATTATTTATGCCGGGATTACCGGAAAGTGCAACTGCCGGATTTATAAAAATTGAAGAATCGCTTTCCTTTAACCCCTGCGCTTTTCTTAAACTTCTTACCAGTTTTTTAATTAAAGCAATACGTTGCGCTTCAGG
>CAZZXW010000165.1:2381-7116 GCA_964658095.1 uncultured Parafilimonas sp.
CAATTGTTTGCAGGCTGTCTTCTGTATGTACAATGCTTACATTTGAAGCAATTATTTGTAATGCAGCCAGCCTGTTTGTAAGGCGCTTCTGATCTTCCGGTGTTACTAAATTTGATGCTTCAACACTATCATAAAAATTTTTAGCAGCAACATAATCAGGCTTATCATAACTTATGTCACCAAGCAGCATAAAGCTTAAGCTGCGTTGTGCCGGGTTATTTGTGTTATACTTTATGCTCTTCTTCAAAAATGTATAAGCATCTGCAGAATTCTTTTGATCCATTTCTGCTTTTGCGGCAGCATAGTAGATCATGTCACGATAGTCAACAAACTTATCTTTTTGTGCAAGATGCAAAAGAGCGGCAACTTTTCTATTTGATGAATTGAGTGTATCATTCGAAGTAGTTATGGCATTTAAGTTGGCATAAATTTCCATGATAGGATCAACTGCATGATCTGCACTGCGTGCAAAATATTTTTCCGCATCTTTATTTTCACCCGCTGCCGTATATAATTGTGCGGTTAAAAATTCACGTCGTGCTTTTTCCTGCTTGTTATCATCCATGTCAGTAGCTAAACTTAAATGATGTGCAGCACTGTCATACATTTTTTGCTGATAAAATAAGTAGCCAAACGTTTCATCTAATTCAGGCTGTAACCGTGCAGGAAACACCGGATCACTTCTTAATATTTCAAGTATGCCTGAAGCTTCACCAACTTTACCTTCATCAATATAATTCTTTGCAACCCAAATCAGATCCTGGTTGCGGCGTGGTTGCATTGAAAGCTTGCCTGCGAGCCCGGTTTTTTCTTTTGTTGAAACAGTGAACACAGTGCCCGATGCATTACTGCCGATCGGTATATCATAACCATCATCTTTTTTTGCAAACGCATAATTGATATATAAGAAAACGTGCTCTGCAGAATCAAAATTTTTGCGCAGGTAATAGGCCTTGCCCATTGTAAAGTAAAGGTCATCCACCCAGTCATTTCTTAAATCATGCAATAAAATACCGGCATTGCATTTATAAATTACACTGTCAAGATCAGGATCATTTGCCGTAATATCAAGCGGGTAATCGTAATAAGTAAGCAGCTTTGTGTAATCATCTTTATAGCTCAACCTGGCACGGGCAATTATTTGTTCAAGCCTTGTTCTTGCATTAAAATAATAATTGTAATGCGTAAAAGTGTTCTGGATAAATTTTTTTGTTCTGCCAATCTTTCCTTCTGTTGTTTTTTCTGAAACCAATGTGCGTGTTTCATACTTGGCCGGCTTCTTAAGTTCAATGGTTGAGCCGGGTTGTGCAATTGTGTTTAGAGCAATATGCATCAGCAAAAAAATAAACAATACACAACCGGCAATTCTCATGCGCAAATATTCATATTATTTAACTCAAATCGGCTTCAAATATTTTAAAATTACCATTATTTTTCCTTGCAGGCAGCAGGTTGTAACTGCTATCTTTGACCAATGTCTAAACTGAATGCGCATACCACTTTAAAGCGTTTACGCAACCGTTACAGGCTTGTAATTATGAATGATGACACATTTGAGGAAGTTGTTAAATTCAGGTTATCAAGATTAAGCGTGTACATTGTTATGAGCACCATTTTTTTATTGATGGTTGGCTTAACCGTTGCCTTGTTAATCTTAACGCCGCTTAAATTTTATATACCCGGCTATGGTAAAACAGAAAATAAAACGGAGCTGCAGTTACTAAAAATTCGTACTGATTCTTTGCAACAGGCGCTTGAATATAAAAAGCAATACATGGAAAGTTTAAAGAAAGTTTTGGGCGGAGATAATGTTATAAAGAAAGATACGGTGATGCTTAAAGTGCCTAAAACCGATATTTCAAATGACTGATAACAAAAGCAATAAAGACCTTTTATTTCAATACGCCGGTATTGGTGCCCAATTGCTGGCTGGTTTATTAATTGCTGTTTTTTTAGGCAAATGGATTGATGGAAAAGTGCAGTTCAGCTTTCCTGTTTTTATATGGCTGCTTCCACTAATTGTTATTATTGGTATGATATTAAAAGCTTTAAAAGACACATCAAAAAAATAAATGAACAAGCTTGTTATGAAGCAAATGGTAATGCCTCTTATAATTCTTTTTGGCATATTTGATTTGTTGATTTTACTTTCTGGAAGATGGCTTGATATGCACAGCATTAATCATTCTGTGTTGCTGCTTGCTAATGTTTTATTTTTTCTTTTAGAATTGATAACTGCTTTCATTCATACGCAAACTTTAAAGAATAATAATCCTTATGCATTTGTGAGAAGTGTTACACTTGCTTCATTTCTTAAATTGATTGTTGTTGCAGCCGCAGTACTTATTTATCTTTTTGAAGCAGGCAGCAACAGGAGCATTTATGCAGTTATAGTTGCAATGGTGCTGTACATTTTTTATACAATTGTTGAAGTAAAAGCAGCAATGCGACTGAACAAGAACAGGCATGCCTAAAACTGAACATCCATTACAGGCACTTACTGCTTACCTGCCGGAAAACAGCTTTGAAGCTGTGGTTGAGTATATTAATAATTACAAAGTTCATCTAACTATAACACGCAAACGCCAGACTGTTTTGGGTGATTACCGGAGTGCTTTGCCTGGAAAGAACCATCGCATAACTGTAAATGGTAACCTGAATAAATATTCATTTTTAATTACGTTACTGCATGAACTTGCACATTTGCTTGCATTTGAAAAATTTGGAAACCGCATACAGGCGCATGGCAAAGAATGGAAAATGGTCTACAGTAACATATTGCAAAGCTTCACGGGTAAAAATATTTTTCCGGGTGATATAGAGGCTGCATTGCAACAGTCAATAAAAAAACCCGGCGCCAGCAGTTGTGCAGAGGTTGATTTAATGCGTGTATTGCGGCGGTATGATGAACAAAAAAAAGATGTTTACCTGGTTGAGGAACTTCCGCCTAAAACATTATTTAAAACTGAAGATGGAAGAATATTTGAAAAAGGTGAACGCTTACGCAAGCGTTATCGCTGTACTGAAAAGAAAACAGGGCGGGTTTATTTATTCAGTTCTGTGCACGAAGTAAAATTAATAAGCTGATCTAAGCCACCGCTTTCTTTACAAGGTCCGCAGCTTCGCTTAATAAGATGGCAGATTCAACCTTTAAGCCGCTTTCGTCAATCAGCTTTTTTGCCTCAGTTGCATTTGTTCCCTGTAACCGAACAATAATTGGAATATTTATATTGCCCATTTTATTATAGGCTTCAATAACACCAGCAGCCACACGGTCACACCGTACAATGCCACCGAAAATATTTATGAGGATAGCTTTAACATTAGGGTCTTTTAAGATGATCCTGAAACCGGCTTCAACAGTTTGTGCATTTGCGGTGCCGCCAACATCAAGAAAGTTAGCAGGCTCACCGCCACTTAATTTGATCATATCCATCGTTGCCATTGCAAGGCCGGCACCATTTACCATGCAACCAACATTGCCATCCAGCTTTACAAAATTCAGGTTGTATTTTCCTGCTTCAACTTCTGTTTCATCTTCTTCAGAAATATCACGCAAGGCTTCCAGATCTGCATGACGCATCAATGCATTATCATCCAAATTCATCTTGCAATCAACCGCAATAATTTTTTCATCACTTGTTTTAAACAATGGGTTTATTTCAAGCATGCTACAATCAAGGCCAACATAAGCATTGTATAAATTGGTTACAAACTTTACGCAGTTCTTAAATGCTTCACCGCTCAATCCAAAATTAAAAGCAATCTTTCTTGCCTGGAAAGGCTGCAGGTTGCCGGAAGGATGCACCCATTCCTTAAAGATTTTTTCAGGCGTATCATGCGCTACATCTTCAATATTCATTCCGCCTTCTGTACTGTACATTATAACGTTCTGGCCTTTGCCGCGATCAAGTAACACTGATAAGTAAAATTCTTTTGTAGCGTTTGGGCCTGGATAATAAACGTCCTGCGCCACCAATACTTTATTTACTTTTTTACCGGCAAGCCCTGTTTGAATAGTCACCAGTGTTCCGCCTAAAATATTGCCTGCAATGGTGGCAATATCTTCCATGCTTTTACCGACAGCCACGCCTTTTTGTTCAGTGCCTTTTATTTTTCCTTTACCACGGCCGCCGGCATGTATCTGCGCTTTTACAACAGCAAAATTATTTTGAGTTTGGCTTTTAATGTTACGATATGCTTCTTCGGCTTCGTGCACCGTGCTGCAGGCATAACCTTCTTGTACCGGCACGTTATATTTCTTCAATAATTCTTTCGCCTGGTATTCATGCAGATTCATAACAAAATGTGTTTGTGGCGAAGATAAGTGAGTTTGTAAATTTGTAGTAAGAATTAAGATGATGCAATAGACTGAAAAGCCTTACCCAAACCATTCACTACATCTGTGGCCGTCATGCTTTCCATTGATTGATCTTTCAAAGCTAAATCTGCTGCCAGCCCATGAATATATACACCAAAAATTGCAGCATCCAGCGGTTGATAATGCTGTGCAATTAAGGCAGTGATGATACCGGTTAAAATATCGCCGCTTCCGCCTTTGGCAAGCCCCGCATTACCGGTTGTATTAAACCAGCCTTTGCCTTGTTTTGCAACAAGCGTGTATTGTCCTTTTAATACAATAATCACATTGTTTTTTATTGACCTTTCAAGTGCCATATTTATTCTTTCAAAATCATTCTCTGCTTCGCCAAACAAACGCTCAAACTCTTTCGGG
>CAZZXW010000166.1:0-7107 GCA_964658095.1 uncultured Parafilimonas sp.
CTCACCTTTCATATCAAGCACCATCTTATCGTATTCTGTTTTATCGAATGATGGATGCAATAAAATATCTCCAAGAAGATCAAGCGCAGCATTCAGATTGATGCTATCTGTACTTAAGTTCACATAAATGTTTCCGCCATCACCACTGATATATAATGAAGTTTTTATCTTATCAAGCAGGTCATTAATATCTCTTTTACTTTTTGTAAGTGTGCCGTTTTTTAACATGCGGGCAGTTAATTGCGGAATAATATTTTTACCTGTTAAGTTATTTTCATTACCTACTTTAAAAATAAAATACCCGTAAACTTTATCGCCTTTTGCAGGTTTTTTAAGTAATGCATATTGCGCTCCATTTGCAAGCGTTCCATATTGTGTGCGCTTTTTAATATTGGGTATGCTTACTTCAAAACTTTCTTTTTGGGCTTCAGCAGATTTGCCCTTATAACTTGATACCAATGCATTTATATCAGGGCGTTCTGCCACAGCAACTCTTTCTGTATCTGCAGATTTATCAGGAACAAAAACACCCCAGGTTCTGTTGCTGGGTAAATAATACTTTTTTAATGCAGCCTGCACATCATTCAACGTTAAACTATCAAGCCTGTCTTTATATACATAAAATAAACGCCAGTCGCCGGCACCAATCATTTCTGCCAGACCAATAGAAAAATTTTCTGTGTTATTCTGAAAATCTGAAACTTGCTTAAGCAATGTGTTTTTTGCCCTGTCTACATCTTCCTGGGTTATAGAAGTTGTTGAAAGTTTATCCGCCGAAGCAATAAAAGCATGCTCAGCACTGTCAAGACTTTTGCCTTGCGGCACACTGCAACCAAAATAAGAGAACCCGGGATCATATAAAGTCGGCGTCCATCCATACACTTTTGTTGCAAGCTGCGGCTGCACCAATGCTTTATAAAAAATACCCGAAGGATCATTGGTTAAAATATTTACCACGGCTTCGTTGGCAACATAATCTTTTGCAGCATAAGCAGGCGTATGATAAGCCATGCCGATATACGATATATCGCCGTTGCGTTTTAATTCCACATAACGCTCACCATCCTGCGGCGGCTCAACAGTGTAAGGCGGTTCTATAACACGTGTGGGCTTTGAGATGCCGCCAAAATATTTTCCTATCCAATCAAGCGTTTTCTTTTCATCAAACTTGCCGCCAACAATTAATGTAGCATCATCCGGCTGATAATATTTTTTATAAAAAGCAGTGAGGCTGCCAATGGGTACACGTTCAATATCTTCTTTACTGCCAATGGTTGATTTGCCATAGTTATGCCACAGGTACATTGTTGAAAGCACTCTTTCCATCAAAATATTATCAGGATAATTTTCATCCGATTCAAACTCATTACGCACCACGGTAAATTCTTTTTGCAGATCTTCATTACGCATTAAAGAATTCACCATTCTATCAGATTCCATATCCAAAGCCCATGTAAGATTGCTGTCACTTGCCGGCAGTACTTCATAATAAAATGTTCTGTCGTACCACGTAGTGCCATTGGCGCTGGCGCCTTTATCAGCAATGGTTTGCTTAATGCTTGAAAATTTTTTTGAACCTTTAAACATCATGTGTTCTAACAAATGTGCCATGCCCGTTTCGCCGTAACCTTCCTGTCTTGAACCAACATGATATACCACGTTAACTACAACATTATTAATAGAGGCATCCGGTATTAATAAAATCTGCAAGCCATTACTAAGGCTATATTCTTTAACGCCTTCAACAGATGTTACAAACTTTGGCTGCCTTGAAGAGGCAGTTGTTTTTGTTGATTGTGCCGAAGCGCAGTGTATCATCAAAATAAAGATGAACAGAGCAGGAATTTTTTTCATGATGAAAATTTAGGCTTTAAAAGTAAATTCTTTTTCATGTGCCATCCAAAAGAAATTATAAAAAATATAAGTGAATGATGTTGTTTGATTAAGCTTTAAACATGTAATTACAAACCTTTATTTTTGATCGCATGCAAAGCAACAAACTGCAATCGCAATTTTTATTAACCAACGATATTACCTATTTAAACTTTGGATCGTTCGGCGCATGTGTGAAGCCTGTGTTTGAAATTTATCAAAAGTTTCAGCTTGAGCTTGAGACAGAACCTGTGCAGTTTATTGTAGTTAAAGGGCCGGAATATCTTAAACAATCAAGACAGGCTTTAGGGAACTATATAAATTGTAATGAAGATGATATTGTGTTTGTAAGCAATCCGTCTTATGCAATAAACATTATTGCAAAGAACTTTAAGCTTAATGCAGGCGATGAAATACTTACCACCAATCTTGAATATGGTGCCATGGACCGCACCTGGAATTACTATTGCAGAAAAGCCGGAGCAAAATATATACGGCAACCAATTGAGCTTCCGCTTACATCAAAAGAAAAATTTATTGATGATTTGTTTAAAGGATTAACAAGCAAAACAAAAGCTGTTTTCATCAGCCATATAACAAGCGCAACGGCATTAATATTTCCTGTAAAAGAAATTTGTGCACGTGCAAAAGAACATGGCTTATTTACTATTGTTGATGGTGCGCATGTGCCCGGACATATTCATTTAAACATTGAAGAAATTAAAGCTGATGTTTACACAGGTGCCTGCCATAAATGGATGTGCACACCAAAAGGTTGTTCATTTTTATATGTAAAAAAAGAGTTGCAATATTTAATTGATCCGTTGGTTATAAGCTGGGGTTATGAAAGCGTTGCACCATCGCATTCACAGTTTTTAGATTATCATCAAACACAAGGCACAAGAGATTTTTCTGCTTTCTTAACTGTGCCAAAAGCAATAGAATTTTTCAATGAACATAACTGGATAGACGTAGCAGCAAATTGCCGTCAGCTTGCGCACTCAAACTATCAACGCTTTTGCGATTTGCTTCAATCAAAACCTCTGGCGCCAATTACAGATGAATTTCTCGGGCAGATGTGCAGCATACCTATCAACACAAATCAACCTGAACAATTACAGCGTTTACTGTTTGAAAAATATAAAATAGAAATACCTGTAATGAAACATGATGATAAAATTTATTTGCGTTATTCAATACAAGCTTTTAACACGCAAAATGATTTGGATATCTTATACAATGCACTTAAAGAAATAATGGCTGATACAAATCTTATAATTAATGTTTAAGATTAAAAACTCTTGAAACATTAAAACCAAAAAAGATGCTTCCTTTTGTCCAGCTTCCCGTTGTTTTGCCAAGAAACAATGGCTCAACCATGCCTTGAGAATTTGTTACATGCAACTGGAATACATGGCCGCCGGTTTCTATCTCAATACCGGCTGATAACGAGTTATATCGTTTATAAGAATTGATTTGTCCATCCGGTAAATAATCATACTCGGCATTAACGCTCATACGTTTTGTTACTTTCATTCTGCCACCTAAACCAAGTACAAAAACATTATTCTTATCTGTTGATTTTGGTACAAGGTTATAATGCAATAACGTTGGTGTGAGCTGAAATGAAAATGCTTCTGATATTTTTCTTGCAATTAATAAAGAGCCATCATAACTGGTGCGATAGTTTGCATTGAGATAAGGCTTATCAGAGAATTTTAATGTAGTGTAATATATACCGCCAAACACATCAACCGTTACAGGCATTTTATTATTACCATCTGTTTGCCGTAATAATTTATATTTAAAATGACTGTCAAATGTTTTTTCAAATGTACTGCGCCCAATGCCAACAGAAAGCCTGTTCGTGATACCATAATCAAAACCCAGCCGCATGGTAGCATTATCCAATCCAAAAAAGTTATAAGCTCCATCATTTATTTTTCCAAAGCGGTGCATTATTAAAAATAACAACGCACCTTTTGCCGGCGCTTCAACAGATTGTGTGTTGATGATATACACACCTTTAAAAGTTCCGGTTACATATGTTTTGGTTGTGTGAACTGACATGGAATCATCAATCATATTTAATAAAGAAGTGTCTTGTGCAAATATTGATTGAAAAAAAATAACACTTAAAACAGTTAGTATTATACGCATATGTTTTAATTATTTATGAAATGTGGCTTTAACCTGCACTTTAATTTCTTTTGCAATTTTTTCTTTTACAAGAGATGGTATTGTAATATTAAAATCCTGCGGTATTAATGTAAAGCTGCTGCTTCCGTTAAGTGCACCATCCTGCATTTGCATTGTTGCGGTTGTGGTAATTTTTTTTGATACACCATGCATCATCATCGTGCCTGTAATATGTAACACAACAGGCTGTTGATTAGTGGTGTCAATAACTTCATTAAAACTGCCGGTAAATGTTGCTTTAGGATACTTGTCGCTTTCAACATAATTTTCATTAAAATGTTCCTGCATTAGTTCTTTTTTAAAAACAAAGCCTTTCATCAACATTGAAAATGCAAGTGTTTTTTTAGTTATATCCATTATTGCATACACCTGGTTATTTTCAGCAGCTATGTCTTCAAACGGTGTTGTTGAATAAAAGCCAACAAAGCCGTTTCTTGTATTATACAATTGTGCTTTTGATGTATAGAAAGCCGCTATCAGCATTAATAAAATAAAGGTGTGTTTCATATTGATTAATTATTAGGTGAACCTGCGTTTATCCAGGCGGTTATTATGTTTATATCACAGTCAGATAATTGGGGATTGTTTTCCGGCATTGGCGGAAAACCCGGCGCATGGTTTATGGTGCCTTCAAGATCGCCTGCATCAGCATGTATTTTAAGGTTAGTGTAACCATCAAGCGAAATACCACCATCGGCTTCACCATCACCATGACAACTATAGCAATTGGCTTTAATTATGGTTAACACATCTTTTGAATAAGTAACGTTCGTTGTGTCACAGCTATTATTTTTTTGTAGCTTGTCTTCACTTTGTTTTGAGCAACTGCTTACTGCAACCATAATAGTAAACATTGCTATACACCATTTGCTAAATTGTTTTTTCATATTTTATTTTGAGAGTACACAATCAACCATATTTACATCCATTAAATAACCTGTGCATTTACCTTTAATAACAACAGGCTCGTTTATGGGTAACCGATTTAACAAAGCGGTATCGCTCATCATCATCTGGCAATTAATATTGCCTTGTTCATCTGCTTGCAGTAATAAAAAAAAGTTGTTATTCTGTACAAGCTTTGTTTTCAACTTACCTGTTACCGCTATTATTTTATCAAGATATGCGCTGTCAGCGCTGGCTTCATTCACAGCATAATCATTATATAATTTTTTAGCCTGTAAGTATTTTGTGGCATTAATATTTTCTGTGCTTTGATGTGGCTTGTTTATAAACAAAACAATCCTTATTACGATGGCAATAACCAATAGCAATGCCACCAAAAAAGCGTTTCTTCTTTTTTGCATAACCTGTTTATATGTTTTATGGTATGTGACGGATTAAAGAAAAATTTATACCGGCACTGCTTAATGGTAAACTGCCAATGCCAACACCGTGTAACGGTGTTTTATAGTATGGCTGCACCCTTATAAAATATTTATTTGATGTTTGAATGTTTATGCCTGCGCCAATGTTTAAAATTGCAAACCAGTTTTTAGATGAGTGATTATAACTGTAATCATATGCACCATACGTGCCGTTATAGTCAAACTTAAAGTTATAATACTCTTTATGCATTAAGTAAGATGAAGCACCCGCTGTAACAAACCAGTTATATTTTTTATGCGTTGCAAAATCATATTGAATGTTCAACGGAATTTCATACATGTAACAATTGCCATTTGTTGCAAGCAGTTGAACATTTTGCAGGTAACTTAATTTACCTGTATTAAAATACTTGCCTTTTGTATAATAATTTTTGCGGTCGTACACCAAACCTGTTTCAACACTTATCCCGTTTTTAAAATGATAACCGCCTATTATACCGGCACCCAAACCAGGCGAAGATGTTTTCTGATCTTTGATAAAGCTTACATCTGCGTTAGCCATAATACCTGCATAAGCAAAAGCCCGTCTTGTATAATTGCTTGTTTTATTTTTTTGTTTTGATGAAGCTGCAACTGTTGAATCTTTAATTACATTTTTTTGGGGTGAACCACTTTTAATTTTTTCTGTTTGGGTTGAAGTTGAAGCAGCTGTATCAACTACAATCTGGCTTATACTGTTCTTAGATATTTTATCAGTTTGATCTGCATTATTAATAACCTGTTTATCATTTTTATTTTCCTTCAAATTATTGATGGCAGCAGAACCTTTATCTGCAGATTTATACTGATTATTATTGCTTTCTTTTTGTTGACTAATAAACAAAGAAGAATTAACTGTAAGTGCATTTTGATCAACAGGTGAACTATTGTTTGATGCTGAAAATTTTTGCGTTGCTGAATTCTTATTTTCTGATCCAACTGTAAAACTGTTCTTCTCGTTTAATGGCTGCGAATTGTTTAAGGAAGGATTATTATAAACTGCGTTCTTATTAGCAATCTTTTGTTGTACACTATTTAATTTTTCAAATTGTTTTTTAGTAATTGCTGTCTCAGTTATTTTCTTTTGATTAATTGAAGATGATGCTGTAAACAAGTTAATCTTATACATCAGAATAAGTGCCGGTATAAGCAGGAACCATAAAAACAATAAATACCTTTTTCGTTTTTTTTGTTTTGGTTCAACGATAAACGGCTGCTCCGGTTGCTGAATACCGGCTTGCACTTTATTCCAGTCAGATGCCATCTCATGATTAAGTTCATATTCATCTGCTGCTTTACGCATCATATCATCCATATCGTCATTACTCATGTAAAACATAAAGTGTTGCCATTGTTATCTTTTATAAAATGTTTCTGTAAAAAAACTTTTGCTTTTGAAAGGTTTGACTTTGATGTGCCTACTGAAATACCCAGCATCTGTGCAATTTCCGGATGTGTGTATCCATCAATCACGTATAAATTAAATACTACCCTGTAAGCCGGGCTAAGCTTGCGTATTAATACAATCAGTTCTTTATACATTATCTTGCTTTCACCACTTGCTTCATTATCATGTTTCTTCCAAACCGTTTCAGGCAATTCACTCATTTGCGGCACCAGGATTTCTTTGCTCATATAATCTATTGAAGCATTCACTACAATCTTTTTA
>CAZZXW010000167.1:0-7069 GCA_964658095.1 uncultured Parafilimonas sp.
CAACAGAAACGCCTGAAGCAGATGGCACACGGAATGGAACAGTACAACATTAATTTTAGTTGAAGTGAGTGCTGTAGATAAAATTGGTATCGGTTAACGTATGCTAATCAATCTGCAGCATTTTTATTAATAGTGTTTTAAAGAAGATTTTTGTTGATAAAAATGCGTTAGATATTCCTTCACTCAATGTAAAAATGCTTGCAGCCATTCGCAATGATAGACAAACAGCAATCACGATGATGCCTGTATCTGCAATTATATCGCTTTTATTTCTATCACATTAAATTACAAATCTGGTTTTATCTGGCATATTTTTTATAATTTCTTATAAATGAATATTATTTTAACCGCAGTTATAGAAACACCCAAAGGTAGCGCACAGAAGTATGATTATGACGAAAAGAATAAATGGTTTAAACTTAAGAAAGTTATGCCGGCAGGTATGGTGTTTCCCTATGATTTTGGATTTATTCCGGATACAAAAGGAGAAGATGGAGACCCGCTGGATATAATCATAATCTCCGAACTAAAAAGCTTTCCCGGTTGTGCAATAGATTGCCGTTTAATAGGTTGTATTGCTGCCGAGCAAACCGAACAAGATAAAACTGTTCGTAATGACAGGTTTATAGCAATAGCTGAACCTTCACAGGTGTTTGCACAGGTAAATTCAATCACACATTTACCTAAAGAAATAATTCAACAACTCACAGATTTCTTCATTAATTATAATGAAGCTGCAGGCAAAAAATTTAAGCCTCTGAAAAATATAGATGCGGATGAAGCTTATAAATTAATAACAGATGCTAAAACTGTTTAGATCTTTTGCTGACGGCACTAACTATAACATTAAGTTTTGATCTATTCAAATCATAAAAAAAATGCACATGCGAGTAGTAACTTTAGAAGAACACATTAGTTTACCTCAGTTTGATAACCGCATTAGTAAAGAAGCAAGAATAGCAAGAGGTTGGCCAAACCCCGACAGTAATGCTTCGCCAATGCAACGTGTACAACACCAATTGCAGGAAGTAGGTGAAGAAAGAATTGAAGATATGGATGCAGCTGGCGTTGCAATGCAGGTATTATCAGTAACGGCACCTGGCGGTGACATACTTGAAGCTGATGAAGCAATTTCTTATGCAAAAGATTATAATGATGCAATTGCAAAAATTGTTGAAAAATATAAAGAACGCTTTGCTGCTTTTGCTGTGTTGCCCATGAAAGCACCTGAAGCGGCTGCAGATGAATTGGAACGTGCAATAACATCATTAGGTTTTGTTGGTACAATGATTAACGGAACAACGAATGATAAATTTTTGGATGATGCGCAATTTGCATCCATACTTTCAAAAGCTGAAGCATTGGATGTGCCGGTTTACATTCATCCGAATCTTCCTATAAAGGCAGTTAATGATGTTTATTATAATAATCTTCCCAATGCATTGGGATTCACACTTTCAATTGCAGGCTGGGGCTGGCATTCAGAAACTGCCATTCATGTTTTAAGGATGATTTTGGCAGGCACATTTGACAAGCATCCAAACTTGAAAATAATCATTGGGCATATGGGTGAAATGCTGCCGATGATGATGGCACGCATTGATAATATTTATAAAGATGCCGGTTTGAAACGTACGGTTAGTGAAGTATTGAAAAGCAATGTATGGATAACAACAAGCGGCTTATTTACACAGCCACCACTGCAGATTGCTGTAGATACATTTGGTGTTGACAGGATAATGTTTTCTGTTGATTATCCTTACAGCCCGAATAAAGCTGGAAAGAAGTTTTTAGATGAAATAAAACTGTCTGCTGAAGACAAAGAAATGATTGTACATGGCAATGCTGATAAATTATTAAAGTTGAAAGTATAGTTATGAAACTATAATTGTATGAATGGTTTGTTAATGAGTGACTATGTTCATGAATCAATAAAATTACTTGTCTTTAAATTGATTTAGTTGAGATTAGAATGCAGTTATAATAATGTATTGCACATTTCTCATTTAGAAATCAACAAAAGAATTAATTCAAACTATACTTCTTTATCTTTTGCCGGCCGGATAATCATGCGCAATGATTGATCTTTTGTAAAGTAAGATGATGTCCAGTTGGCCAATGTAGTAATGCGGTTTCTGTAATTGATAAGAAAAAGCAAATGAACAAACAGCCATGTAAGCCATGCTATAAAACCTTTAAAATGAAGCTTGGGTTTTGGAATATCTGCAACAGCTTTGTTACGCCCAATTATTGCCATCGTGCCTTTATCATAGTAGCTAAAGGGCTTTAATGGTTTGTTTTCAAGCTGCGCAATAAAATTTTTAGCAAGCTGTTTGCCTTGTTGTATTGCTACCTGTGCAAGCTGCGGATGGCCGTTCGGATAATTTGGGTCTGCAGTTTGCAAACATGTATCACCAATCGCGTACATGTTATCAGTATTTATTACTTTGTTATATTCATCCACCAATAGCCTTTTTCCACGGCCATAACATTCTTTTGGTATGCCTTCAAACACTTTAGCAGTAACACCTGCGGCCCATATCAGTGTTTTCGCCGGTAATTTTTCACCATTAGAAAAAATAACGGTATCATTAACAAAGTCTTTAACCTGTGTATTTAATTTTATAGTAACACCTAAGTTGGTTAGTGCATTAAAAGTATCTTGTTGTGAAGCTTCACTCATTGGCTTAACTACAGCATCACCACCATCAACCAAAATTATTTTTGACATGTCTGCCCTTTCAATTAATTCGGGATAATCTTTCTTAATAATATACTTGCGCATTTCTGCAAACATCCCCGAAATTTCTACGCCTGTTGGTCCGCCGCCAGCGATTACAATATTGGCAAACTTTGCTTTTTCTATTGTATCAGTAGCTATAGTTGCCTGCTCAAGACGCTGCAACAAAATATTACGCATGTTAATAGCATCGTTCAGCGTTTTCATTGGTATCGCATTCTTCTGCACATTCTCATTACCAAAAAAATTTGTTTCAGCACCGGTTGCAAAAATTAAGTAATCGTAATTCATGTCACCATTGTCTAAAATAATTTTATTTTCAGAAGGAATTACCTGTTGCAAAGAAGCCATACGCAGCCTTGTGTTAGGATACTTTCTTAACAACTTTCTAAAAGGATAACTTATGTTGGATGGTTCAAGGAAACCTGTGGCAACCTGGTATAATAAAGGCGGAAAAAAGTTATAATTATTTTTATCAACCAGTGTTATTTCAAATTCCTTTCTCTTGCCAAGTTTCATTATAAGATTTAAGCCGGCAAAGCCGCCGCCAATTATTACAATGTGTTTACTCATAACGTTTCTTACTATTTTAGTTGATAGAGATTAACGACTAAATATAATGCCGTTTTATGCTACTGCTTTGCCATTATATTCAACTACTTTATTTGCTGTATGATTGCTGCTTCACCAGTGCGTTTGTTTCAGTACCATAGTTACATTAAAATTCTTTTCTGCAGCATGTTTGCAAAAGAACTTTACGCGAAGTAAAGCTTAACATTTTTGATTTACATTAGTAAAAATTTTCTTTCTTGAAATCCATACTTACAGATAAGCAAATTAACCTGATAACAAAAAGGCTGGCGCATCAGATATTAGAAAATCACATCAATCTTGAAAACACTGTGTTGATTGGTATACAGCCACGTGGAATTTTTTTAAGTAACAGGATAGCAGATGAACTAAAGCTGTTGCTTCCATCAAACAAAATTTTATACGGCAAGCTTGATATAACTTTTTACAGGGATGATATACGTGGTGAAGTAAAACTTGCCAACGCAACCAACATTCCTTTCAGTACAGAAAATAAAAATATTGTTTTGATTGATGATGTACTGTGGACAGGCAGAACCATTCGATCTGCATTAGATGCATTGCTTGATTTTGGCAGGCCGGCAAAAGTTGAATTATGTGTATTGATAGATCGCCGTTTTACACGTGAGTTTCCAATACAGGCAGATTATGTTGGCAGAGCAATAGATACGTTTCCATCGCAAAAAGTGTTTGTGCGTTGGAAAGAAAACCAGCAAAAAGATGAAGTGATGCTGGATGAAGCGCAACAAAAAACTACAAACTGAAAACTATCAACTTATTTCTATCTTCGCTTTTTAATGGGACTCTCGTCTAAACACCTGCTTGGTATAAAAGATCTCCTTAAAGAAGATATTCAGTTAATTCTTTCCACCGCTGCACAATTCAAAGAAGTTTTACAGAGGCCTGTAAAAAAAGTTCCTTCACTGCGTGATATAACGATTGTAAATCTCTTTTTTGAAAATTCAACACGTACCCGTTTTTCTTTTGAGCTTGCAGAAAGAAGGTTGAGCGCTGATGTTATAAATTTTGCAGCATCTAATTCATCCGCTTCAAAAGGTGAAACCTTGCTTGATACAGTGAATAATATTTTAAGCATGAAGGTTGATATGGTAGTGATGCGGCACAGTGCTTCAGGAGCGCCGCATTTTTTATCGCAACATATTAATGCAGCTATTGTAAATGCAGGCGATGGTATTAATGAACATCCTACACAGGCTTTGCTTGATGCATATTCAATGCAGGAAAAAACCGGAAAACTTGAAGGCTTAAAAGTTGCAGTTATTGGCGATATAATGCATAGCCGTGTTGCATTAAGTAACATCTACTTACTTAAAAAAATGGGTGCAGAAGTTATGGTGGCTGGCCCGCCAACACTTATTCCAAAATATATAAAAGAAGCTTTTGATATACGCATTACATATGATATAAAAGAAGCGTTAAACTGGTGTGATGTTGCCAATGTATTGCGCATACAACTGGAACGACAGAATCAACCTTTATTTTCTTCTTTGCGTGAATACAATATTGCTTACGGCATAAAAAGAAGCTTGCTGGATAGCTTGAAAAAAGAAATTGTAATAATGCATCCGGGGCCAATTAATCGTGGAGTTGAGTTAGATAGCGATGTTGCTGACGGGCCTTATTCAATTATATTAAACCAGGTTGAAAATGGTGTTGCAGTGCGTATGGCAGTTTTATATTTATTAAGTGGCCAATCCTGATTTGATTTAACTTTTGAATTTTTAATATGAGCATCTGTTTATTTCCCGGCACATTTGATCCTGTAACATTAGGTCATACAGATATTATTTATCGTGCTATTCCGTTGTTTGATAAAATAATAATTGGTGTTGGAAAAAATTCAATTAAAACACCTATGTTTTCTGCCGAACAAAGGCTGCAATGGTTTAAAGAAATTTTTAAAGATGAACCGAAGATTGAATCATCTGTTTATGATGGATTAACGATTGATTTTTGCAGGAAGATAAATGCAAAATTTATTTTACGGGGCATACGTTATGTAAGTGATTTTGAATATGAAAAAGCAATTGCGGATGCTAACCGCACTTTAGATGCAACTATCGAAACTATCTTTCTTACCTGCGAACCAAAGTATACTTCTATCGCATCAACCATTGTAAGAGATATCATCCGCAATGGCGGCGATGCTTCGCCTTTTTTACCTGAGGTAGTAATTAATTCTTTGAAGAACTAGCTTTAAAGCTTGCCGATAATTTCAGCAATGTTCTTATAACTGTTGTTTAATTTCTCCTTTATTTTTTCATTGCTTACCCATTCAATGCTATCAATGCCTTCAGTGGTTTGCGGAATTAATTTTTGATCGCCGGGAGCAAGCATTTTATACCAATGCGTTTCTTTAATTACATCGTTATTTATATGCTCATCGTCGTACTCATGATATGTTTTTCCCACAAATGTTTCCAGCTCAATATTTTTCAAACCGGTTTCTTCCTGCACTTCGCGTAAAGCGCATTGTTCAATAGTTTCACCTTCATCTAATTTTCCTTTTGGCAAATCCCATTTACCGCGGCGATATATCATTAGTAATTCTTTGTTATCATTCATAACAAGTCCACCGCCGGCAACAATCGTTTTTTTCATATAATTTTTAAGAGGTTAAAAGAATCAAACTTAAATTATTTATCAAAGCAATAATTAATTAACGCTTTTATATTCGCAGTATGAAGAATGAAAAATTCATAGCGGATAAATTATTGCAGGTTGGCGCTGTAAAACTAAGTGCTGATAAACCGTTTACCTGGGCAAGCGGATGGAAAAGCCCGATCTATTGCGACAACCGAAAAGTATTGTCATTTCCGTTTATAAGAGATTTTATTAAGAGTGAATTGTGCAATATAATTTTTGAACAGTTTCCTGAAGCTACTCTTTTAGCTGGTGTTGCTACTGCGGGTATTGCATGGGGAGCAATGGCAGCAGATCAATTAAAACTGCCATTTGTATATGTTCGGCCAAAACCAAAAGAACATGGATTGGGAAATCAGATAGAAGGTTTTTTTGAGAAAGATCAAAAAACAATTGTGGTGGAAGATCTGATTTCAACAGGTAAAAGCAGCCTTCAGGTTGTTGAAGTGTTACGCAATGCAGGCGCAGATGTTATTGGTATGGTTTCTATTTTTAATTATGGTTTTGATGTTGCTGTAAACGCATTTAAAGAAGCTGATGTTCCACTTGAATCGCTTACCAATTATACTTCTTTGATTGAACTTGCGAAAGAAAAAGGTTCTGTTGATGATATAACGGAGCAGTTATTGTTGCAATGGAGAATTGATCCGGCAAACTGGAAAGTTACTGATACAACAACCAATGTTTTGTAATTAAATTATAAAAGAACCTGCTGCATAAAACTTAAACAATCTTCATACATTTTCATCGTTACTAAAATTATAATCTCACCATGAAAAAAATAGTTATTGCTGCTTTAATATTAATAAGTGTGAAATCAAATGCGCAGGTTATGCAGGCAAAAGCACAATGGGCAACTATAAAAGTGCCTCAGTTAAAATGCTGGGAATGCCAGCAGCGTTTAGATCAATTTTTAATACGTGAAAAAGGGCCAAATACAGATGCAGGAATCATTCAATGGAAAGATGATTTACGAAACGGAGCTTTAAAAATTCAGTTCTTTGCTGATAGAATTACGCTTGATTATATACGTACTGAAATTGCCAATGCAGGTTTTGATGCAGACACTGAGAT
>CAZZXW010000168.1:0-7054 GCA_964658095.1 uncultured Parafilimonas sp.
TTGTTTTTATTTCTCTTATAATATCGGCAAATGCACAGCAAAAAGATTCAATACTTCAACAGGCAACTGTACAACAATGTGTTCAGTATGCATTGGTACACCAGCCAGCAATAAAACAATCTTTAATTGATCAGCAAATTGTAGATGCTGAAATTAAAACAAGACTTGCTGACTGGTATCCACAAATAAGTCTTGATTATACGCTTGAGCATTATTTAAAGGTTCCCACTTTTACATCAAATGGTTCTGTGAATGCTAAGAATGTTTCCCTGTTATATTTTTCAGGCACTCAAAATATTTTTAACCCTGATGTTTTGCTGGCAAGCAGAACTGCAACCGATGTACGTACACAAGCAAAACAAATTAATGTAAATGATAAAATTTATGTTGCGCTAAATGTGAGCAAAGCATTTTATGATGTGCTTTTAGCGCAGCAACAATTAGTTCTCGTTAACCAGGATATTGAACGGTTAGGCAGAACCGTTAAAGATTCATACAACCAGTATAAAGCCGGCGTTGTTGATAAAACAGATTATAAGCGTGCACAAATAACATTGAATAATTCTTATGCAGAAAAGAAACAGTATGAAGAAGACTTAGAATCTAAATTTTCTGTGTTGAAATTATACATGGGTTATCCGCAGCCTTCTTCTTTTAATCTTGTGTATGATAGTTTGCAACTGCAACGCGAAATAAATATTGATACATTACAACAGGTTGATTACACAAACCGCATCGAATTTAAAATTTTGCAAACAGAACAAAAACTGGCTCAATCAAATTTGACCTATTATAAATGGAGCTTTATACCAACTATATCTGCTTTTGGTAATTACAACTTAACGTATGCAAACAACAGTTTCGGGAAATTATACAGCCGCGACTTTCCTTCTTCCAACATCGGGCTGACTGTAAGTTTTCCTATCTTCCAGGGTGGTAAACGACTATGGGAAATACGCGGCGCTAATCTTGAATTAACAAGGCTTAATTATAATTTTATCTCATTAAGAGATTCTATCCAATCTGAATATACACAGGCTTTAGCTGCATATAAATCTAACCTAAGCGATTATTATATACAGCATGATAATCTTGATTTAGCGAATGATGTTTACAATACAATTTATTTACAATACAGAGAAGGCGTTAAAACATATCTTGATGTAATAATTGCTGAAAGTGATTTGCGTACAACACAGGTAAATTATTTAAATGCCTTATACCAGGTTTTAAAAAGCAGGCTTGATGTAGAAAAAGCATTGGGCACATTAACTTATTAATCTATGAGAAATTATATACAAATATTTTTATTGATAATGATAACTGCAGTTGCAACATCATGCGGTAAAAAAAGTAACAGCCAGCAACAAGGGCCGCCACCGGCAGTTGCAGTAAACACTGATACTGTAAAAGAAGGCCAGCCGGTTTATTACGATAATTATCCCGGCACCATTACGGCATTAATACAGGTTGATATAAAGCCGCAGGTAACAGGCAATATCACAGGCGTTTATTTTCATGATGGTGACCATGTGCGCAAAGGCCAGAAATTATATACCATTGATCCGCAGCAATACGCAGGTGCTTATGACCAGGCAATAGCTAATGTTGATGTTGCAAAAGCAAATCTTATAAAAGCACAAAAGAATGCAGATCGTTATCTGGTATTACAAAAAAATGATGCTATTGCCGGCCAGGTTGTTGATAATGCACTGGCAGATTTAGATGCCGCTAAAATGCAGGTTTCAGCAGCTCAGGCAAATGTGCAGTCTGTTGCAACCAATCTTAAATATACCACTATTTATTCGCCCATAGATGGTACGATAGGAATCTCACAGGTTAAAATAGGAACATCAGCATACCCGCAAACTTTATTAAATACTGTTTCATCTGATGATCCTATTGCGGCAGATATCGCAGTTGATCAATCATTGATTCCAAAATTTACAGAAATACTTAATAAAGGCATGTCAAAAACCGATTCTATTTTTTCGGTTACATTGCCTGATGGTTCAATCTATCCAAATCCCGGTTATATAAGTTTACTTGATCGTGCTGTTGATCAAACCACAGGAACTATTCGTGCAAGAATTGTTTTTCCTAATCCACAAAAATTATTGAAGGTTGGCGCAACTGCTAATGTGCGTGTTGAAAACAAGAGCGCATCAAACCAGATTGTAATACCTTATAAATGTATTGTTGAGCAGTTGGGAGAATATTTTGTGTATCAGGTTAAGGATACAATTGCATTGCAAAAGAAAGTTACTTTAGGTAATAAGATAAACGGAGCAGTTATAGTTACCAGCGGATTGCAGCCGGGCGAAATAATTGTTAGCGATGGTGTGCAGAAATTAAAAGACAGCAGTGCAATCAATACGAAGGCTCCAAAAGCGCCGCCATCTCAACCATCAAAAACGCAATAATAATTTAGTTTGATTTTATAGCAGATGTTACTAAACATCAACAGATATAAGCGGAAATAAAAGCATCATGAGCGACACTTCATCAAACGTATTTTTAAGAAGGCCTGTAACAGCTATCGTTATTTCAATAGTTATAGTAATGGTTGGTACGCTGGCTATAATGAGTATGCCTATCAGCCAGTATCCTAATATTACGCCGCCAACCGTTCAGGTAACAAGTAATTTTACAGGAGCTGATGCGCAAACAGTTGAACAAACCACCACCACGCCTATTGAAACACAGATCAATGGTGTGCCGGGCATGGCTTACATGCAAAGCAACAGTGCCAGTAACGGCCAATCAAGTATTACAGCAACATTAAATATTGGGGCAGATCCTGATATTGTTGCATTGGATATTCAAAACCGTGTTGGTATTGCTACGCCAACGTTGCCAAGCCAGGTGCAAAAATTAGGTATCACAACGTTAAAGCGTAACCCAAGCATATTAATGCTGGTAGCTATTTATTCACCAAAGGGTACGCATAGCATTCCATTCATGGATAACTATGCAAACATTTATGTACGTGATCAGTTGCTGCGTGTGCCGGGTGTGGGTGATGTATTTAGCCGTGCTGATAATTTTAGCATGCGTGTGTGGCTTCAGACGGATAAAATGGCGCAACTTGGATTAACTTACAGTGATGTTCAGAATGCTATCAATGAACAAAATTTACAGGTAGCTGCAGGTTCAGTGGCTGCACCACCACAGAATTCAAGCGCACCTTTTGAATTTACTGTTTTTACTAACAGCCGTCTTACTACTGAGAAAGACTTCCAGGATATTGTAGTGCGTTCCAACCCATCAACAAACTCTATTATTTATTTAAAAGATATTGCACGTATACAATTAGGAAAAGTAAGTTACACGTCAAATTCTTTTGTAGATGGAAAAAGAGCTTCTTACTTATTGGTTTACCAGGCACCTAACAGCAACGCTTTGCAAACTGCAGATGGTGTTTATGCAGCAATGGAAAGCATGAAAAAATACTTTCCTGCAGACATCGCTTATCTGGTTCCATTTGAATCTGTAACCGTTGTAAAAGTTTCTATCAGCGATGTTGTTCATACATTATTAATAGCATTGCTGCTTGTAACTATTGTAGTGTTTTTATTCTTACAAAACTGGCGTTCAACATTAATTCCTGTACTCGCAATTCCTGTTGCAATTGTAGGCACATTTATATTTTTTATACCGCTTGGCTTTACCATAAACACATTAACTATGTTTGGTTTTGTATTGGCTATTGGTATTGTGGTTGATGATGCCATTGTTGTGGTTGAAGCTGTGCAACATTATATTGATACAGAAGGCATTTCTGCAAAAGAAGCAACGGCGAAAGCATTGCATGATATCACCGGCCCAGTTATAGCTATTGCATTGATATTGGCAGCCGTATTTGTACCGGTAGGTTTTATCCCGGGTATTGTAGGCAGGTTATATCAGCAGTTTGCCATTACTATTGCCATTTCAGTTTTGTTGTCTGCTTTTATTGCGTTATCACTTACGCCTGCATTATGTTCTTTATTATTGAAGCCACATCATATAGACGAAAAATCAAAAGGTATAAATAAATTATTTTATAAGTTTAATGTTGGCTTTGAAAAATTCACCAATGGTTATACTTCAGGTGTTAAAGCATGGATTAAAAGAGCGCCGCTTGTATTAATACTATTAGCTTGCATCTTTATTGCAGATGGATTATTGTTTTCACATAAGCCTACAGGTTTTATACCTACAGAAGATGACGGCCGTTTAATCATGTCTTTTGAAACGCCGGAATCAGGCTCTACAACCCGAAGCCTGGAAGTAATTGACAGCATGATGAAGAAGGCGCAATCTGTTCCCGGTGTTTTGCATGTTGCAGCATTAGGCGGTTTAAACTTTTTAACCGGTGGTGTAAAGTCAAACAGCGGTAGCATGTTTATGCAGTTAAAGCCTTGGGATGAAAGAACAAAAGAATCAGAAAAAATAGATGGTATTGTTGCTGAATTAAACAAACGCTTTGCATCTATTAAACAGGCAAGAATAATTGTTGTGAAACCACCTGCTATTCCGGGTTTGGGTAATGCCGGCGGTTTTAGTATTCAGATAGAACAAAAACAATCTAACGACAGCATAAAAGATTTTTCGAAAGTGGTAAGCAACTTTGTGGCTGATGTAAAAAAACAACCTGAAATTGATAACAGCCCGCAAGGTGCATTCACATTTTTTACCGCAAATACGCCGGGTTACGTTGCAAACGTAGATCGTGATAAAGCAAAAAAATTGGGCCTTAGTTTATCTGATATTTATAACACGATGCAGATGTACATGGGCAGCACATACATCAACCAACTCACCATTTATGGAAGAAATTTTTACGTGGTTGCACAGGCAGATACAAACTTTAGAAGTGATATATCACAGATAGGAAATTATTATGTAAAAAATGCCACAGGTAGCATGGTGCCTTTAAGTTCTGTGGTAACTTATAAGGTAACCGAAACAGCGCCGCTTATTTCGCATTTTAATATTTATCGCAGCGCTGAAGTAGATGGTAGTGCAAAGCAAGGCTTCAGCAGCGGCCAGGCTTTGGATGCATTGAAAAGAGTAGGCGATAAGTTGCCTGAAGGTTACGGCTATGAATTTTCAGGGTTGAGTTTACAGGAACTTAAATCCGGCTCAAGCGCTATATACATTTTTGCTTTATCTATTGTATTTGTGTTTTTGTTTTTAGCTGCGTTATATGAAAGCTGGGCAGTTCCGTTTTCTGTGTTGCTTGCAGTACCTATCGGCGTGTTTGGTGCCATACTTACGCTTACTTTGATACCACGTTTAACCAATAACGTATATGCACAAATTGGTTTAATTACGTTGATTGGTTTATCAGCAAAAAACGCAATTCTTATTGTTGAATATGCCAAAGAAAGAGTTGACCGTGGCATACCTGTAATTGATGCAACGCTTCAGGCCGTAAACCTTCGGTTGCGCCCAATCTTAATGACGTCAATTGCATTTTTATTAGGTGTGTTACCATTAGCACTTGCTTCCGGTGCAAGCTCAATAGCACGTAATACTATCGGCTGGACAGTTTTCGGCGGTATGCTTGCAGCAACATCACTTGCCATTTTTGTGGTGCCTGTTTTATTCGTTGTTATAACAAGAGTATCGTATGGAAAAAAGAAGCTTGCAGATTTAAAAGCCGAATCAGACAAACGTAATAAACCTGATATGCCTGACGCAGAATAACAGCGCATCATCTTTCATAAAAAATTTATTTGAACTTATTAATGCTCAATACAGTTTGGTTTAATCTTAGCGTTTAAATAAAAAGATATATTGCTCTTTAATTTAAATAGTTAGATAAAACTTTACCAACACTAATTTTATGCGTATACCGCTTGTAAGAAAACAGCTAAAAATTTATCCCGATCTAAAACGTGTTATAGCACGTTTTTTTTATAACGGTGAAGAACGTGCGAAGCAGGTTATACAATCTGTAATGGCCATGAGTAATAAAGATGTAGATGCAGCACTTACATCAATTTTGCGTGAGTTTGCAAGAAGGCATAGAAATATTACACGCATGTTTGAAAAAAATTGTGAGCGGGTATTTACTAATTTAAATGATCCGAAGCTAACAATAGAAACAGTAGCCTTAAACTGCAGGCTGCTTATCGGCTCTTATTTTACACATGAATATTCCATTGAATCTGCAGCATTTTTTAATCCTTCAATTGTTACAGATCCGGATCAATCAGATTTGCATGAAGGCGAAAAAAGAGTGATCTTAAGTTTTCGTGCAGTTGGTGAAGGCCATATCTCGTCTATTGTTTTCAGGAGAGCAGTCTTGGATGCTGATAATAATATTGCACTTACAAGCCCTGGTATTTTAATTAATGAAGCTGATACAATTCGCAATGCAGTTTATAAAAAAGATGTGTTTGCAAGAGCTGAATCTTTATATGATATAAGCAATGATTTAATAAAAGAATTGCAGGACAGGCTACCCGAAAATTTTGATTACAGCACATTGAAAAAAACCGTTACTGCATTAAAGCAGGAAACTGTAAAAGAAGACTGGAAGACCGGGCTGGAAAGGGTTTTATGGCTTGCTGACTCATATCACTACATACATTTTTCAAAAGATACAGATTTATCTGACAGGGTGATTTTTCCTATCTCAGAGTTTGAAGTAAAAGGTGTTGAAGATGCACGTTTTGTTAAGTTTAAAAATAATGGAACAAGCACTTATTATGCAACCTACACTGCATTTGATGGCTTTACTATTCAACCAAAATTATTAGAGACAAATAATTTTTATGATTTTAAAATAATGCCTTTATATGGCAAAGGCGCACAGAATAAAAACCTTGCATTATTTCCGCGTAAGATAAACGGCAGGTATGCCATGTTATCGCGTATTGATGGCGTGAACAATTATATTATGTTCTCTGATAAGATTAATGTTTGGGAAGATCCGCAAAAATTACAGGAACCAAAATATCCTTGGGAGTTTATTCAGATTGGCAATTGCGGATCACCCATTGAAACAAGAAAAGGCTGGCTGCTTATAACGCATGGTGTTGGTTCAATGCGCAGGTATTGT
>CAZZXW010000169.1:0-7023 GCA_964658095.1 uncultured Parafilimonas sp.
ACGTTTACAAAGAAAACCAATATTACCAGGTAACAACAAACAGTGATAACACAGCAAGGGTTTGGACTGTTTTTGCAGATAATATTTATGACGAAGATCCGCCTGATGGTGTTGATCCAACTGACACATTTGAAACCAAGTGTGTAACGCTACCGGTTTACCGAACTTTGATAACAAGTGTTTCAGGCGTTGAATGCTATGCACACCTTCCTGCATGCCAGCAAAGCCGAACGGAAAAGTTTGGAATAAAAACAATCATCTATCACGGACTAGCATCTGTAGTTGATGCAAACGGTAACCAATACCCGATCGCTTATCCATATGCAAGTTCTACGAATATACGGCACGATACACAACCTAACCTGACATGGAGCAACGTATTCAGACATATAGATTTAGCAGGCAACGATTATGGCATCATTGATTACTGGTACCAGCAATGGCTTGATGTGATCAGCAATGTAGAAGACCAGGTTGTGAAAAGATATAACCTACCACTTATCGAACTGCTGAAGTTTAACTGGGATGATAACATTGTTGATCAGAATATATCCTACATCATTAAAAAAATTGTTGAGCCTTTGCCTTATAGCGGTTATATAGAATGCACGATGCAAAGAGTTTCATTATCAAAAATTATTTCATCAACAACACCGGTTACACAACAAAAAGTTTATTTAAGATTAACGGTTGAAAATGTGGTAACCGGCCAATACTTCAGCAATGTGGAAGATGACAGTAATGCATCTGAGTGGAAAAATGCAACAACCGCAGATATTATAGTAAGATCATATTCTGATGCTGCAGGAACGGTGCCTTTATCATTATCAGGATTTCCGTTTAAAGCAATTGCAAACAGTTATAAAGATGGCACACTTAATACGACAACAAATGAGCAATGGATCATGAACGGAAACCAGATAAGCGTAAACCTTTTTATATTCAAGATAATAGAAGCAGATTATTATCATCATTATTATCCTGATCCTCCATTCCGCGTAATTGTAAAAAATACCAACTGGCACATTAGAAACGAAGTTGTACTTGCTTTTGATTCAACTTATGTTATTATACCATAATTGTTTCTTAATAGTTTAGCTTTGCATTGTTGATGTGATCTCTGGTGTGCCGCTCCTTTGAGCGGCTTTTTTTTGTGCCTGACTGACTGTCCTTTCCTGGGCGGACACTTAACTGCAACTTGCCTGCATGGAAGTTATTAAGCGCTGGCTTGAAGGATCACAAAATTTTACTGTTGGCCGCCTATACTATAAACAGTTTGGCAAGGACAAAGTACTGTTTCAATTGTTTGATAAGGGCGAGACTCCATTTGCCAAACAAAAGCTTGCTGAAGCGCTGAAAGCTTTGTTGACCGAAGAAAAAAAAGAACCTCAAAAAATTACAGAAACAGTACGATTAAGTACAATGCCAAAAGGCAATGATGGTATTACTACAGCTATAGAATTAGAATGGCGACCGCTATACCAGCGCATGAATTTTTTAAGACACGAGCTTGATAAGTACGGAACCGATAACAGCGAGAAAACAAGAGAAGCTTGCCGGCTTATCTGCGAAGAAATTTTAAACCTTGAACAGCAATGCATGCAGTGTTGGGAGAATCTTGATCATTACCGCCTGCACGGCCAATTGCCTGAAGTAAAAAATGTTGAGTTTGTAATACCAACAGATCCTCTCGAGTTAGCAACACTAATACAAACGTTGAAACGCAATATCAGGCGTAATAAACAAAAAGCCAGGGAGCATATTGATGATGCAACATACCCGGCGCTTGTAAAAAAGTATGAAGAACACCTTAAACTTATAAATTCTAAATAATCATGTTGTCAAACAAAGAAAAAGAATGGTTGAAGACTATAAAATTTGTAATCAACAACAGCGATCAAGATTATTATGTGAGTTGGTGGTTGAGAATAGACTTAAACATACCTACAAAAAGAATAAATTATTGGTTGTCAAAATTGGCGACCAAAGGATATTTAAAAAAGGTTGCTGAAAAAACACATACTAAATACTTCTTACTAACAAAAGATGAAAAAAATTGACTTCAACATGTTCCAACAAAAGAAAGAAGAACGTGTCGCCGGCGGCGTGATGTTCGGTGCGCTCAATGATGTAATGAGTGAAGATCTTACGTTGAAGTCTGTTATACAATCAATACAACCAGGCAATAACATTTTTTGGGTGAGTGATGGTAAATGGAGCATGCATGAATTGTTACTTGAGTTACTAAACATAACCGGCGCCGGTGATGTATTCATCAGTAGTTATGCAATGAGTGAAACACCGGCACGTATTCTTACACAATTAAAAAATTCAGGCATCATAAAAACATTGCATTGCGTACTTGATAACCGTGTTGATGTAAGAAGTGCCGGCAGCCATCAATTAATGATGGCCATGTGTAACCGCTTAGTATTAGTGAAGACACATGCAAAGGTCACTGTTATTGTAAATGATCAATGGAAGCTTGCTGTTATTGGCAGTGCCAACTACACAGAGAATGAAAGATATGAAGCTGGTGTTATAACATTAAACAACGATGCAGTAGATCTTCAGCTTCGTTGGATGGAAAAAGCTTTTAGTGATGGAATGGCAAAGTGAATTAGCAGATCAAATAACACGCATGGCAGCAGCTGCATTCACGCCGGCTGAAATTGGTTTTGCGTTAGGCATTGATAAAACAACCTTTTACACATGGATGCAAGATGATGATCATCCAGCATCCAGCGCCTTTTACAAAGGCTTTTACAGCAGCGAACTAACCGTTCGTGAAAGTGTGTTTCAACTGGCTCGCAGCGGAAGCTCACCAGCTCAAACACTGGCTGTTAAATTAATTGAAGAAACCCGAAAAAACCTTAAACGTGAAGGACTTACAAAAGAAGAGATTTAATGATGATAACCGCGATGCTGTATTGCGTTTTGTGCAGGCCGGCGGTGATGGCAATGATGAGGGTATTATATTATCTGAAAAACAAAATGAATTATATAAACGCTGGGACTTTGCTGCACAAAAAATTCGTGAACGAAAATACAAGCGTGAACAAATTGCAAACTTCATCAGCGGCACATTTAAAGTATCACGTGATACTGCTTATAAAGACATTGTAAACGCTGAATATGTTTTCGCAGCGAGTTGTCCCTTAAACAAACAATTTCTTATTCAACAGCGCATCGAATTTCTTGAATCACAAATACGTGATGCATACCTGGATAAAGATCGTTTAGCTGCTGCAATGCTTGAAAAGGTTTTACAAAAGTACGTTGAGCTGTATCCGGAAACTAAAGCCGTAAGACCTCCTCAGACTATTAATTTCATTTTCGGAAATGTAACCAACAACTTATTAATAACAAACTTAAAGGCTGAAGAAGCTTTTATCAATGCTGATAAAATAATAAAAGAAATGGAGGATAAAGATGACTACTGATAATTCAATAAATGTTATGCTACATGATTCTCAAGCATTGATTCAGATTATTAATGCAAATGTAACTTATTGCGCCTGGCAACGTGGTGGCGGTAAAACTGGTGGTGGAATTGGACCTCGTATTCAACGATTAAGTCAACTAATGCCCCGATCTCAACATTTGCTTTTTAGTGATACATATGAACGGTTACAAGATCGTATTGTGCCAAATATCATTGAGTTTCAAACAAGCAAACTTGGCTTAATTGAAGGTGTTGATTTCGTCATGTATAAAAAACCTCCAGAACACTGGCAGAAGCCAATTTTTCCTTTAAATAAATTTGATAAAGTCATTAGTTATTCATCAGGCTTTGCTGTATGTTTAGTAAGCTTACATATCGAAGGCTCGGCAAATGCATACAATGCACAATCTGGCACCGGTGACGAATTAAAATATTGTGATGAAGAAAAAGTAGATACAGAAGTTGTACCCGCTTTACGCGGTTGCGAATCAGAGTTTGGCCATCTTCCTGAATACTTATCAGTTTGGATGTTTACTGATAAATACGGGCCTAAAATAAAATGGTTTCTCAAAAAGAAAAGATTAATGAATGCCGAAGCTGTTGAAACGGTTTATGCATTGCAAATGGAAATTTTTAAACTTGAACAAGCCAGAGGTAGTTTTTCAAGCACTGCAACATTTTATAAATATCAAAGCTTGATCGACAGTTATAAATCAAAGGCTGATAAAATAAGAAAAAACCTTGTTTACTTCAGTGATATGAAGCCTTATGAAAACCTGGCAACGTTAGGCGAGTTTTACTTCAAACGTGCAAAAAGAATTGCAAAAACTGAATACGTCTTCAATGTTGCTTATCTTAACCATAATCCTGATAAGATAGAACACACTTACTATCCTACATTCACCAACTATAACAAATACAAAAGTGCAAATGATTATGATCGCATGGCACCGTTCATCATTGCATTGGATTATCAGTGGCGCATAAGCCCAATGCCGGTTGTGCAGATCAGTACATTGCCAGGGCGCAAACAACCATCAGTTAATTTTATTAACGCATTGTATGCTTTACATCCAAAAGGCCTTGAAGATGTAGTTAATGAGTTCTGTGATAAGTATAAAGATCACATGACTAAAGAAGTTTATTATATCTATGATCATACAGCAATCGGGCGTACACCAACAAAGAAAGTCTTTAAGACTGTTGTTATAGATGCATTTATCGCAAGAGGTTGGATGGTAATTGAAAAGTACACAGGTGAAGCGCCTGGCCATGACATTAAGTTTGAGCGCATGAAGCCATGGTTAATTAATCGCGGTGAACATGCCATAATGGTCAATGAGATTACGTGTGATCAGATGATAAGAAGTATTGAACAAACCCCTGGTAAAACGGTTGGCGGTGTAACCAAGAAAGATAAATCATCTGAATTGAAATTAGATTTTCCTGCAGAAGATAGCACACACTTTAGTGATACGTTTGATCAAATACTATGGGGTGTATTCGAACACAACATTAAGTTTACAATGAATCATAATAGTGTACCAATGAGTATTGGCAGCAAATAGTGTTTGCATTGCATGCACTGGGCTTTATGCAGTACATGATACTTAGCTTCAATCCCTAACACAAGCCGCAACAGAAGCATTTAAAACGCTTCACTTGCGGCTTTTTATTGCATTACAATTTCACATGCTTTGCTGCAGTCACCCGAGCGCTATGCGACCTGGGTTACCTTTCGCTTGCATACGCTTATTTCAATGCATAAGGACTACTTGGTACAATTTAATACGCTTCACGAGTTCAGCATAAAGGTTACAATTGTCTGCCCAACGGGCAGGAGTCAGTCATAAGGGCGCACCTGTGCGCATATATCTTCAAAAATGAAAGTGTCCGCCCACAAACCTGATAGGTCACGAGGTGATGCGTTCGCACAAACCAGACTAATTTTATTCAAAAATTACTCTGGAACCATTGAAAACATTGACTTTTTCATTAAAAAAAACAGACAAAATATTTTACTTATTTCATTGTTATTTCGGACGCTTTTCGTAACTTAATGTCTTAATAATAAATAAGGAGACACCTTATAAAAAACTGTCAAAAGTTTATGTCAACTCAAAAGACAACTCCGACAAACGGTTCTGCTAACAAACCAAAAGTTGAAACAACTGTTTCAGCAATTAACAACACAAAGCCCAACAACAACGACAGCCAGGAAGCAAAAGTTTTGGCTTTACCTGCACCAAAAAAAGTAGAAACAACGGAAGAAAATCTCCCATCGCTGGAAGACCGCTTTTACAAAATGGACACGCTGTTTTCTTTGCGTGAACGTTACGAAAAATTGAAAGACACTTTAGACAAACTCAACAAGTTTAAACTTTCAACTGATGAACGTAGCGACAACATTATTTTACGCGATGATAAAGGAAACACTTTTTCAACAAGCAATCCGGCTGTTATTGCTAAAGCAGTTGATTGGCTCAAAGAAGATTTAACCGCCAAGATTAAAAACGTAGATTCTCAAATCAAATTTTAATCCTCATTCATTCAGCAGCCTTGCACCTGCAGGGCTGCTTTATTTCCTCACATCACAACTGCATATAAAATGTCGCATAAAGAAAAATGCATTGCGCATTGTAAAGAATATTTACAAAGCCTTAGCCTATCTGCATATTACAACAGCACCCACTTTAACCACATTTACCGCAAGTTCAATGGCGCACAAGGCAACGCCTTTTCTATTGGCTTAAGTGCTGCTGATTACATCATCATTAACGCAAAACCTTTAAGCCATGACACAGGAAATGAAAACTAAGCGTGAAGAATTAAAGGGCATCAGCAACCCTTTAAAAGTGCTTATAAAGAACGGTGTTTATGCAAGCGTTAACGATGCACTCGTTGATATTTACAGAAAGCAAGGGCATACAGAATTGCACAGTTACAAACAATGGAAAGAACGCGGCTTTCAGGTTAAACGCGGTAGTAAAGCTTTATTACTTTGGGGCGAACCCCGCAACGGTGGCAAACAGGAAAAGCCGGAGAAAAAAGATGAAGGCAACGAAGATGAATATAAATTTTTTCCGCTGGCTTATGTGTTTAGTCAATTGCAGGTTGAACCATTAACAAAAACAAACATGCAGGCAGAAGTTTATACACTTAAAAAATTTTATGCTGATACACCGGCAGGCACGCAAGGAACTTTAATTAAAAAATGGATTGATAACAAAGGTTATGAATGGGTTAAACTTGATTTTGGCACAAACCAAACGGGGCAAAAGTTGCAAAAAACTTTTCCTGCAACATTCTTAACTAAGTAATGTAAAAGTAGTTGCTTCACGGCAACTACTTTCTTTTACTTCGCTTCGCTCCCTCACTCATTACATCCTTCATTCGTTCAGTCGCTCAGCTCGCAAAAGAAAGTAGCAAAGAAAAACTGAATACTTTTAAATTATGGAAGACTTGGAAATTTATTATAATCAAAAGGTAAAAAGTTTTTATGACCGATCTTTTGATCAGCTGGCGAACCGTGATAAAAAAGTCTTGAAAACTCATTAGGATTTATCGCATGGAAACGT
>CAZZXW010000170.1:0-6969 GCA_964658095.1 uncultured Parafilimonas sp.
TTACAGATATACCAGGCACCCGGCAGCAACGCATTAGAAACCGCAAAAGGTGTATATGCAGAGCTGGCAAAACTCAAGCAAACATTTCCAACAGATGTTGAGTACAGCGTGCCTTTTGAAGCAGTAACGGTTGTAAAAGTTTCTATGAGTGATGTGGTGTGGACACTATTAAAAACGTTAGGTCTTGTTGCTGTGGTAGTGTTCTTGTTTTTACAAAACTGGCGTTCAACTTTAATACCTGTTCTGGCAATTCCTGTTTCAATATTTGGCACATTCTGTTTTTTTATTCCTTTAGGCTTTACGATCAACACATTAACCATGTTTGGTTTTGTGCTCGCAATTGGTATTGTGGTGGATGATGCGATAATCGTCGTCGAAGCGGTACAGCATTATATTGATGAAGAAGGCATGACTGCTAAAGAAGGCACTTACCTTGCCATGAAAGATATCTCGGCACCAGTTGTTGCCATCGCATTGATATTAGCTGCCGTGTTCGTGCCTGTTGGTTTTATTCCGGGTATTGTAGGTAGATTATATCAGCAGTTTGCCATCACTATTGCAATATCTGTAATCATATCAGCATTCATAGCCTTGTCTTTAACACCTGCGCTTTGCACGTTGTTATTAAAGCCAACAAAGATTAAAGAAGATGCAAAGGGTCTTAATAAATTATTCTTCCGTTTTAATAAATGGTTTGAAAAAATAACAGCTAAGTACACAACCGGCGTTAAAAAAAGTATTGACAAATCCAAGTACATTGTTATACTGCTTGTTTGTGTTTGTATTGGTGCATTCCTGTTGTTTCGTGCAAAGCCAACCGGTTTTATTCCTTCTGAAGATGATGGCAATTTATATGTTACTTACCAGTTGCCACCGGCTTCATCAACAGCAGCATCCGTTAATGTAATGAACAGGTTGATGCATGTTGTTGGAAACACACCGGGCATCGCACATTATGCAGCATTATCAGGATTGAATGTTGTAACAAATGCAAGCACATCAAACAACGGAACTATTTATTGCCAGCTTTCGCCGTGGGATCAGCGCAACAAAAAAAGTGAACAGGTACCGGGCATTATAAGTGTATTACAGAAACGTATCAGCGATGCAGGCATTAAAGATGCGAGTGTTGAAGTGATACAACCATCGCCACTGCCTGGTGTTGGTACAACAGGTGGCTTTAGTATACAGATAGAACAACGCAGCTCAACAGATAATTTACAGGACTTTCAAAAAACAGTTAACAGGTTTATTGATGAAGCCAATAAAAATCCTGCGATAACAAAAGCATACACTTTTTATTCAGCGCATACACCTGATTATAATCTTTCAGTTGACCGTGAAAAATGTGAAAAACTTGGGGTGAATGTAGGCGATGTATTTACAACCATACAGGCGTTTATGGGCAGTTTATACATTAATGATTTTACAACCTACAACAGAACATTTCATGTGGTAGTGCAGGCTGATACTGCTTTCAGAACAATGATATCTGACATGAACAAATATTATGTACGCAACCAGACAGGCACAATGGTGCCGCTTGGAACAGTTATTAGTTATAGCCCGACAGATGCAGCGCCATTTATATCACACTTTAATATTTTCAGAACAGCGGAAGTGGATGGTTCATCATCATCAGGCTACAGCAATACACAAACATTAAATGCATTAAAAGATATTGCAGCAAAGGTTCTGCCTGAAGGTTACAATTTTGAATTTTCTGGCTTGAGTTATGAAGAAGAAAAAGCAGGCTCTGCAACTATTTACATTTTTCTTTTTTCTATCACGTTTGTGTTTTTGTTTTTAGCTGCGTTATATGAAAGCTGGTCTGTTCCTTTCTCCGTCTTATTAGCAGTGCCGATTGGTGCATTTGGTGCTATACTTGCTTTGTTTTTTGTACCCGGTCTTACTGATAACGTTTATGCGCAAATTGGTTTGATAACGCTTATCGGCCTTGCGGCAAAGAATGCAATCTTAATTGTAGAGTTTGCCAAAGTAAGAGTTGATCGCGGTGAAGATTTGATCAAGTCAACACTCGATGCAGTTAGCCTTCGTTTGCGTCCCATCATCATGACATCACTTGCTTTTATTCTTGGTGTATTGCCGTTGGTGTTTGCAACAGGCGCCGGTGCAGTGGCACGCAGAACCATCGGACTTACTGTATTAGGTGGCATGCTTGCTGCATCAACTATTGCCATTTTTGTTGTACCTGTTTTGTTTGTATTGATTACACGTTTTTCTTATGGTAAAGAAAAACTAGAATACCTGAAAGCGCATCATGATGAACTGATGGAAAAAGCGAAAAAAGTAGAAGAGCAAAACATTGATCCGGAGCTGGAATACGAGATACAGAAATCACGTGAACTGAATAAACCGGCGGAAGCATGATAGCAAACACGTTCATCAAAAGACCTGTAACAGCAATTGTTATTTCAGTTGTACTGATCATTGCCGGCCTTATTTGTATGAGCACGCTTGCTGTTGATCAATATCCGAACATATCGCCGCCCAGCGTTTCCATGAATGGTTCTTATACGGGCGCTGATGCGCAAACGGTTGAACAAACTGTTATCACACCAATTGAGGAACAGGTAAACGGAACACCGGGCATGGAATACATGCAAAGCACAAGCACTAACAGCGGCGGCGTTAGTCTTCGTGTAACATTTAATGTGGGCACTAATGTTCAGATAGCTGCATTAAATGTACAGAACCGTTTAGGTATCGCAAAGCCTTTGCTGCCTTCGGTTGTAAGCAAGCTTGGATTAACTGTTAGAGCAAGCAATCCTGACCAGTTAATGCTGATTGCAATCTATTCTCCAAAAGGCAGCCATGACATTACTTTCCTTGATAACTATACATCTACTTTTATTGAAGACGCCATTTTACGTGTGCCGGGTGTAGGTGATGTATCTGCACGTGCTGATCAGTTTAGCATGCGCATTTGGATGAACCCAAATAAGATGGCTTCTTATAATTTGATGCCTTCTGATGTAATAGCAGCATTAGATTCACAAAATGTGTACGTGGCTGCAGGCAGTGTAGGTTCGCCACCACAACCATCAACACAGTCTTATGAAACAGGCATTCTTGTAAATGGTATGCTGAATAAAGCATCTGACTATGAGAAGATTGTTATCAAATCAAATCCTGCAACAGGCCAGATGGTTTATTTGAGAGACATTGCAAGAGTTGTCTTAGGTAAATTCACTTTCGCAAGCAATTCTTTTGTTGATGGTCATCGTTGTTCTACTATTCAAATCTATCAATCTCCCGGTAGCAACGCTTTACAAACAGCCGACAATGTTTACAATGCACTTGCTCAGTTAAAAAAATCATTTCCTGCCGATGTTGATTACATTGTTCCATACGAATCGGTTACCATCATTAAAGTTTCTATGCAGGAAGTGCTGGGCACGTTATTAAAAGCACTTGGACTTGTTGCGCTTGTTGTGTTTTTGTTTTTGCAAAACTGGCGTTCTGCATTGATTCCTTTAGTTGCAATACCTGTTTCAATACTTTCAACATTTTGTTTTTTTATTCCACTGCATTTCACCATAAATACATTAACCATGTTCGGCTTCGTGCTAGCAATCGGTATTGTGGTTGATGATGCAATTATTGTTGTTGAAGCAGTGCAGCATTATATTGATGAGCAACACATGTCGCCGAAAGAAGCAACGTATCATGCAATGAAAGAAATTTCTGCGCCTATCATTGCGATTGCATTAATACTTGCATCGGTGTTTGTGCCGGTTGGTTTTATTCCTGGTATTGTTGGAAGGTTATATCAGCAGTTTGCAATAACTATTGCTATATCAGTTATTATTTCAGCCTTTGTTGCTTTATCATTAACACCAGCGTTGTGTACGTTGTTGCTGCGGCCTTCTCATCATAAACAAAAAAATATACTTGATAAGTTTTTTGACTGGTTTAATAAATGGTTTGATAAGATCACGAATAGTTATTCAAATGGTGTGGCAAAAAGTATAAAGCATTCATGGATTGTGATTGTTTTATTGCTTGCTATTTGTGCAGGTGCTTTTTTTCTCTTTAAAGCGAAACCATCGGGCTTTGTTCCTTCAGAAGATGGTGGCCGCTTATTGATTACTTATTCTTTGCCTGATGCATCATCAACTACTCAATCAGTAAACGTAATGGAAAAGCTGATGAAGATTGTTGGTTCAACGCCGGGTATTTTGCATTATACAGCATCATCAGGATTTAATATTTTAAGCGGAGGCGCTACATCAAACAGCGGATCTATGTTCGTTATGCTTCAACCATGGGATAAGCGCAAAACAAAAACAACCATGGTGCCTGGTCTTATGGATGAACTGAAGAAAAGATTTGCAAAAGCAGGCATTAAGAATGCAAGTGTTTCTGTAATTCAACCTCCGCCAATAAGAGGAATCGGGATTGCTGCAGGTTTTGCTATCCAGATTGAAGAAGGTAACTCAACAGATGATGTATATGCATTTGAAAAAGCAGTGAATAAGTTTGTTGCAGCTACCAAAAAAAATCCTGCTACGGCTACTGCATTTTCATCTTTCTCTGCACATACACCAAGCTATACATTAAATGTTGACCGTGAAAAATGTGAAAAGCTTGGCGTAAATATTTCTGATGTGTTCTCCACGATGCAAGCGTTTATGGGTAGCTTGTTTGTAAACAACTTTACATTATATAACAGAACGTATCACGTGGTTGTGCAGGCTGATACTTCTTACAGGGCGCTTGTTTCAGACATTAATAAATATTATGTACGCAACTCTGTTGATTCAATGGTGCCGCTTAGTACATTGATTAGTTATACCCCAACAGTAGCGCCACCGCTTATAAGTCATTTTAATATTTTTCGTTCTGCTGAAGTTGATGGTTCCATACCTGAAGGTTATAGCAGCGGTCAATCACTGGATGCGTTAAGAGCAATTGCTGCAAAAACATTACCGAGAGGTTATACATATGAATTCTCAGGTTTGAGTTATGAAGAAATAAAAGCAGGTTCAATTACCGTTTACATTTTCATGTTCTCTATCTTATTTGTATTTCTTTTTTTAGCGGCATTGTATGAAAGCTGGTCGGTACCTTTTTCAGTTATGCTTGCTGTTCCTATCAGTGCATTTGGTGCTATACTCGCACTTACTCTTGTGCCTTCATTAACCAATAATGTATACGCGCAAATTGGATTGATAACATTGATTGGTTTATCAGCAAAGAATGCCATATTAATTGTTGAGTTTGCAAAAATTCGTGTGGACAGAGGCGAAGAGTTAGTGCAATCAACATTAGAAGCAGTGCGGTTAAGGTTGCGCCCAATCATCATGACATCACTTGCATTTATTTTAGGTTCATTACCGCTTGCATTGGCAACCGGCGCTGGAGCAGCATCACGTAATACAATTGGCGTAACCGTGTTGGGCGGTATGATCGCTTCGTCAACCATATCTATATTTATTGTGCCCGTTTTATTTGTGTTGTTTACACGGTTTTCATATGGAAAAAAACAATTGGATTGGTTAAAAGCACATCATGAAGAATTAATGGAAAAAGCAAAGCGTGTTGAAGAACGAAACATTGATCCTGAACTTGAATATGATATTGCACAGGCACATGCCGAACATAAAGAAGATCGTGAAAGAACACTTAATGCAAATAATAGTAAAGGTTGTTAAATGTTTTGTGCGCTGACACTCCCCATTAGTGCTGTAATCTTTGCTTTACCTTTAATTTTTCCTTCATTAATTTAATATCATGTGTTAACAAGGGTAATCCGGTTTACTGCTTGTCTTAATGATTGCTTTGGGTTGTATTTAAAAAAATTTCTTTTCAGTTTTTTCAATTTTAACTGCTTTAAAAGTCGCTATCAGTCGCTGGAATAATAATATTCAAGAGATTAAAGCCTTCAATCATTTTTTGAAGGTTTTATTGGATAGTTTATCAAAACATGAATCAACCAAAAAATAACAACAAGCTTAAGCTACTCTTAATAATTATTGGGCTAACAACTTATTTATATATCCAGTAAACTCCTTTACATAGCTGGTATAATACACACCTGTGCCGGGTCCTTCAAAGCCTGTATCTATCTTGCTTACTCTGCCGCTTTTGTCTAAAATAATTGTAGATGGAAACATTTTTATAGATGTTAATTGAGGAAGCGTTTTTTCAGTTTTTAATGAATCGGCAACAGTAACACCTGTAACAAGAATTGGATAAGTAATATCAAACCTGTTCTTGAACTTAAGCAAGCTGTTTTTTGAACGGGTAAAATCGGTAGTAAGTTCATAAGCCAGGCTTATTACTTCAACGCCGCGACTCTTGTTTTTCTTGTAATAGTCACTTAGAAAAGCTGTTTCATCCATACAATTCGGGCACCATGATCCCATAATATCTACAATGACAACTTTATTTTTAAAGCGGTTATCTTTTATAGAAACATCGTTACCATCTAAATCTTTAAATGTAAAATCGAGGTAACCTTCTTCACCATTTTTTACACTCATAGCTGCACTGTCAGGCAAAGTTGGATTGTTACTTAATTCGGCAGTAAAAGACTCTTTGCCTTTTTCACCGCTGTATAATATACCGGTAAGTTTTGTTCCGTTAATTTCAGCAACGTATAATAATGCATGTATGCCGTCAAAACCAGACAGCCAAAGTGAATCGCCACTAACAATGCCTTCAAGATAGCGGTCATCGCCAGTAGGCGTAAGTATTGATCCGGCTACTTTATTTTTTGTTTGTTGAAACACTCCAATAGCAGGTGATATATCGCCACGATAGGAGTGAAAACTGATTGACCATTTACCGTTTATGTTTTCTAAGGCATTTCCATCTAACGGCACAAAGCGTTGCGGGTATTTTGCTGTTGCTGTAAATGGTATTTGAATTTGTTTGGTCACAGAAGCACGTTGCCAAACACCACTAATGCTGTCTTTAGATATAAGCCTTGCTTTAAATGCT
>CAZZXW010000171.1:0-6962 GCA_964658095.1 uncultured Parafilimonas sp.
AGACGTTTATGCAAATGCAGTTGATCCTGGTTGGGTGCCTACCAAAATGGGTGGTGCCGGTGCAACTGACGATCTTCAGAAAGGTGTTGAAACGCAAGTATGGCTTGCTGTAAGTAACGATGACAAAGCCAAAGTAAGCGGCCGCTATTTTCACCATCAACGCGAAAGTCGCTACTTAAAGGATGCTGACAATACTGAAGTGCAGGATACATTTCTTGCCTTGTGTGAAAACGTTACAGGAGTACATTTTCCGATTGAATAATGAGTGCACTTGAAATATTATATTCATATTGAGTTGGCTTTTTTTACTGCTAAGCATACAAACATGAAAGCAGTTATAGCTTAAGAACATTTTTTGCATGATTCTATAAAAGCTTGTAATTATGATTCAATTTACAGTGTGTTTACTTTTATGAACAAACAAAATAATCATGATAGTAAAGCAGTGTTAGAGGTCTGCGCTTTTCATATTGACTCCTGTTTAATTGCTGAAAAATGCGGAGCTGTACGTGTGGAATTATGTGATAACCCGATTGAAGGCGGCACAACACCAAGCTATGGAACTATTAAAAATGTAAGAGAAAAAATATCAATCTTATTATACCCTATTTTAAGGCCAAGGCCAGGTAATTATTTTTATAGTGATGAAGAGTTTGCCATTTTAAAAGATGATATACAAATGTGTAAAGAGCTGGGTTGCGATGGAATTTCTGTTGGTGTTTCTGATATTAATTCTAAGATTGATATTGAAAGATTAAAGCGTATTGTTGATTGGGCAGGAGAAATGGGTGTTACCTGCAACCGTGTTTTTGATTGCGCACCAGATGCTTTTGAAGCACTTGAAAATATTATTGCCTGCGGGTGTGAACGCATACTTACTTCAGGACAGAAAACGGCTGCGCCGAATGCGGCACCTTTATTAAAACAATTGGTTGAACAAGCTGATGATCGGATTATAATAATGCCTGGCGCCGGCGTAAAATCTTCTAACATTGAAAAGCTTAAAAAAGAAACCGGGGCAACAGAATTTCATTCTTCTGCAAGAAAAATTAAGCCTAATCCCGTTACTTACATTAATAAAGAAGTGAATGATTATGGCAACGTTTATATAGCTGATGAAAGTGAAATAAAAGCTATGATTTCTGCATTAAATAGTTAGTCTTACTTAAATCAAACCATTCATCTTATAAAGCCTACATAAAAGAATACTGATTGCATACTGTACTGTTTTAATTTATCAAGAGACAATTTTTTATTACGCCATAACAAAATTGTATTACTTTGTTATTGAATCAAATAAAAATATGTTATGAAAAAATCATTACTTTTTAGCCTTGTTACATTAATCGTTTTAAGATCAGCCGCACAAGGACCAACCCTTAGCGCTGCTAACACAACACCAACTGTTGGTGAAATTTTTCAAAACCAATATGCTAACACAACCGGCGTTGATACTCTAAGTGGCGGCACCAATCAAACCTGGGATTACACCAATCTTAGCGACAGCAATGCATCTGTTGGTTTGCAGGTTGTTACGCCTTCATCAACACCTTATGCAGGTAGTTTTCCTGCAAGCAACCTTACAATAAAAACACTTAATGACTCAGCATATATTTATTTCAATGCTCAAACAACTGAACTAAGTGAATTAGGCGTTATTGCACCAAGTTCTGGCAACATAATTTATTCCAAGCCAAAAGTGTATTTATCATATCCGTTTTCTTACGGCAGTTTTTTTACTGATTCTGTTGTTGAAGGTTCACCTGCATATGATGTTGCATTACGTGGAAAAGACAGCCTGTACGGAAATGGATATGGCACACTTAAAATACCTGGCAATACTTATAATAATGTTTTACGTGTACGATATATTGAAAACGTTAGTGCCACAAAAGACTCTGTTATTTCATTCGGTGGCTTTCCTGTAAATGCCGTAATTACTGTTAAGTTAAGAACAGTTAGCTACTTATATTTTACACCAGATACACATGCTCCATTATTATCAAATGAAGAAACCCAATTACACATTACTGCAACTGCATTCGGTGTTATTGTGTTTGATTCTTCAAGTATAACAAAAGACATTTCTTATTTAAAGAACTATATCTTACCACTTTCATTCACATCTTTTAGTGCTGCTTTAAATGGCAAAGAAGTATCACTGCAATGGCAAACAGCACAGGAAATAAATACCAGTAATTTCAGTATTCAGCGTGGCGTAAATGGTAAAGATTTTTCAGATATTGCTGATGTTAAAGCAGCGGGCAATGCAAGAGGTGCACACTACAATTATACAGATCAAAGCTTTATAAAAACAGAAGTACCGCCTGCTGTATATTACCGCATTAAAGAAACTGATAAAGACGGAAAACAATTGTATTCAACCATTGCAACAGTGCATGGAAATACGAATGTTATAAGCATTTATCCAAACCCAGTTAAAAATTATATTAATTTCAATGCAAAAGATGTTGCCGTTGCAGATGCAATAATAATATTTGATGCGAAAGGGCATGTAATACAACAATGGCACAATCATGCATTAAGTGAACCGGTTAACATTTCAGGTTTTAGTAAAGGCACTTATTTTATACAAATAAAAATTAAAGAAACAACAATCAATACTACAGTGGTTAAAGAATAAATTAATAACTTTTAATAGTATTAGGCTGTTTATTAATAAAGCAAAAACAAATTACTTTAGAACAGGTGCTGAAATAGCACTATTTAAAGTTGCTGCTTCTTAAAATTTATTCATGATTATATTAATCAATGTAAATGAATATTAAGATAAAAATTACAGTCTTTTACCTCAATCTTCTAAACAAAAAAAGCAGCCTTCATAAAGCTGCTTTTTTAATTTATTTTTTTGATTATTAAATATCAATTTTTGCATACTTGGCATGGCTTTCTATAAAGCTGCGGCGTGGTGCCACTTCATCACCCATTAACATGCTGAATACTTCATCAGCATTGGCCAAGCTATCAATTGAAACCTGTCTTAAAGTTCTGCGGGCTGGGTCCATAGTTGTTTCCCAAAGCTGGTCAGCATTCATTTCACCCAAACCTTTATAGCGTTGCACATGCACGCCATCTTCTTTGCCATTGCTTAATTTTTCAATAAGGCTTTTACGCTGGTCTTCATCAAAAGCATACTCCTGTTCCTTGCCTTTTTTTACAAGATATAAAGGGGGCTGCGCAAGGTAAACATAACCCTGGTCAACCAGTTCTTTCATGTAACGGAAGATGAATGTAAGTATCAATGTTGCGATATGTGAACCATCCACATCAGCATCCGTCATGATGATTAATTTATGATAACGCAGCTTGGCAACGTTAAGCGCTTTCGGATCTTCAGCTGTACCAATAGTTACGCCCATTGCTGTGAAGATGTTGCGTATTTCTTCATTCTCATAAATCTTATGTTCCATTGCTTTTTCAACATTCAGAATCTTTCCACGCAACGGAAGAATGGCCTGGTAACTTCTGTCGCGGCCCTGCTTTGCAGTACCGCCGGCACTATCGCCTTCCACCAAATACAACTCACACTTTTCAGGATCACGTTCACTGCAATCTGCAAGTTTGCCCGGCAAACCACCACCACTTAAAACCGTTTTACGCTGAACAAGTTCTCGTGCTTTTTTTGCAGCCACTCTCGCTTGCGCCGCAAGAATAACTTTGTTAATGATGTTCTTTGCTTCTTTAGGATTTTCTTCAAGATACGCTTCTAAAACACGAGCAACAGTTGTTTGTACCACGCCGCTCACTTCGCTGTTGCCAAGCTTTGTTTTTGTCTGTCCTTCAAACTGAGGCTCCGGAACTTTTACAGAAATGATAGCGCTCATACCTTCTCTAAAATCATCGCCTTCTACTTCAACCTTTGCTTTTTCAAACAGGTTATGCTTATCGCCATAACTTTTAAAAACTCGTGTTATTGCTGTTCTGAAACCGGTTACATGCGTGCCACCTTCAATGGTATTTATATTATTTACGTAAGAAAAAATATGCTCTTTAAAATCATCATTATAAGTAAGCGCTACATCAACTGCTACATTGCTTGCTTCATCAAGGCCTTCAACATAAATAGTTTTTGGAATTAGCGGCATGCGTTTGCCATTCCTGTCAAGCATTTCAACAAACTCAACAATACCACCTTCACTATAAAAAACTTTAGAATAAAAATTACCTTCTTCTGTTTTTTCACGCAGGTCAGCAATACTAATGCGGATTCTTTTATTAAGATAACCCAATTCTCTTAACCTGCCTTCAAGAATATCCCTGTTATAAACTGTGGACTGAAATATTGTATGATCTGGCCAGAAATGAACAAGTGTTCCGGTAATATCAGAAGTGCCCACTTCACGCACAGGATAATCAGGAATACCAGTATGATATTGCTGCTCAAACATTTTGCCTTCGCGGTGCACAGTAACCAGCAGCTTTGAACTTAAAGCATTAACGCAACTAACACCAACGCCGTGCAAGCCACCGGAAACCTTGTAAGTATTTTTATCAAACTTACCGCCGGCGTGAAGCACCGTCATTACAACTTGTAAAGCACTTACGCCTTCCTTTGCATGAATGCCCGTTGGAATGCCGCGGCCATCATCCAAAACACTTATGCTGTTATCCTCATGAATGGTGACTGAAATATTTTTACAGTAACCGGCCAGCGCTTCATCAATAGCGTTGTCCACAACTTCATAAACAAGATGATGCAAGCCTTTTACACTAACATCACCAATATACATTGCAGGGCGTTTACGCACTGCTTCCAAACCTTCTAAAACCTGTATGCTGTCAGCGCCGTAATTACCCTGCTGAGGTGCAAGATTTTGTTGTTGATCGTCCATAATTTGTAAAGAAAAATCTGCTTAAACAAGCCTTTAAATTAAAGGTTTGCGAAGCTACTTAAAATAAGGCGCTTAAAGAAGAAAAACATGTATTATTTAAGGCTGATTTTCATAAAACTTTTTAACATTAAAAACAACTTTTATTATTGATTTTCGAGTACATAAAAGCCATACGGTTCTATAACCAGATACTCATTATCGGCACCGATTGCAAATTGTTTTTTGCGCCAGTGATCATGTAAATTATAAGACATAATTCCGCGTTCTTTAAACGCATACCAAGTAAGAAAAGCTTCTTTATCGCTGAAGTTAAACAGGCAGAATATTTTTTGATTTTGATATTCTCTCACAAAGCCTGCAATGTGAATATTGTGCGGCGAAAGCCAGTTAATATTTTTATAGTCTCCGAACGCTGTTAATTTTTTTCTTATGCTGATTAGCTTTTTTGTTGATAAAAAAATGATGTTTTCAATTGTCCCACTAACATCAATGTTCTTATTTTTTTTCCAATCGATTACCGGGCGATGCATCCAGCGATTATCATAATGTTTGCCCTCATCATTTAAGTATGAATAATCATTTGTATAGCCAGCTTCATCACCATAAAACAACATTGGTATGCCACCAATAAACATGCTCATTGCCTGCATTAAAATTATTTTATTGATTGACGTTTGAACAAAAGCATCGTTGTTTTCTTCAATCGATTTTTCAAGTCCGCATAAAGAGGCAAGTGTGCCGCTTATCCTGGCATCCTGCGTTTTTTGATTTACGCCAAACAATGCGCCTCTTGCAGGCGAGCCAGTAAAATTTCCTGAATAATAATCTTTCAAAAATTTTCTATGTTCATAAGCATTAAAACCTGCCTTACGAATTGTTTCATCTGTGTAACCTAAACCAATATCATCGTGGCAGCGTGTGTAAGTAATCCATGAAGTACCATAAGGTTTTTGCAGAATTTCATGTTGCGCTGCAAGCATAATTCTTGTATCGGCAGTTGCAAGCATATCCCATTGCAAAGCCATTTGTGTTGCATTATAAGCCAAGTCGCACTCTTTTGCAGTTGCTAACCCTGTTCCGAAATATTTCATGATTTCATGCGGCGCAACAATTGCTTCACCCAACAAAGCCATACCCGGCGTTGCAACGTTTACGCATTGCTTTATTAGCTGTAAAATAGTATGCGCCTGCGGCAAATTTTGCGAAGCTGTACCTATTTGTTTCCATATAAATGCGGGTGCATCAATGCGTAAAATATCAACACCAAGGTTTGAATAAAAGAAAATATTATCCAGCATTTCAACAAACACTTCAGGGTTTGTATAATTTAAATCCCATTGATATTTATGAAACACCGTCATCACCCATTTCTTACATTCTTCAATGTAAGTAAAGTTACCGGGCGCAGCTTCAGGAAAAATTTCAGGCATTGTTTGCTCAAATGCATCAGGCATGCTTCTATCATCATACATGTAGAAAAAATGCTGGTATTTTTTTTCACCCTGCCTTGCTTTTTTTGCCCATTTATGTTGATGTGAAGTATGATTTAAAACAATGTCAATCATTAAATACATACCCTCCTTGTTCATGCTTTTTTCAAGCAAATTCAAATCATCAAGTGTTCCAAAGCGTGCATCTATTTTTCTAAAGTCTGAAACTGCATAACCACCATCGCTTTCGCCTTGCGGGCTTTCAAACAATGGCATTAAATGCAGGATATTTACACCAAGTTTTCTAAAGTAATCAAGCTTATCAGTTAAGTTTTTTAAACTGCCGCAAAACCTGTCTACATATAAACTCATTCCAACGAGCTGGTTACTTAAAAACCACGAGCCCTTTTTCAGTTTATCTTCATCTTTTTGCCTGAAGGTTTTAGATCTTTTTTTATAAGCCATAACAATTGTTTGCAGCAGTTCATCATACATAGTTTCGCATTGCAGATGATGCTGGTATAAATCCATATATAAAGCATGAATGGCTGCTGCATTTGCTATGAAGCGTGTATAAAATAAATTGTCTTTGCCGGCAAAATCAATATCGCTTTTTTGAATAAGGGAATGTATGCGTTGATGAAGGTTATAATTATACACTCAATTAAAAATTTCGTTG
>CAZZXW010000172.1:0-2340 GCA_964658095.1 uncultured Parafilimonas sp.
GTTGCGCTTGATAATACAATACTATCGCTAATGGTTGGGCCATGTTTAAAATGTTCGCCTGGCATTCTTGTTTGTTTTGGAACAACGAATACACTTACAAAGGAAGCGGCGCAATATTGCCGCCGCAACTTCTCTGCAGCTCTGGAAGTATAAGTTGCTACAGCTTCTTTAATGCTTGCCAAATCTGTTACAGGTTCACCAAACATACGTGTAGATGCAATCATTTTTTTTTCGGTCAATGGTTCATCCATACTAATTGCATGCTCACCTTTCAGCTCCTTTATCAATCGCAAACCAACGACGCCACCAAAATTTTTTCTTGCCCACTCTTCATGCATTAATGTAAAATGATATGCGTCAAAAATGCCGTAAGCGTTTAATTTTTTTGCAAACTGTGTACCCACGCCCCATATTTCTTTTACAGGAGTATGAAGCAATGCTTCGTTTACTTTTTGCATGGTATCGAGCACCGTTACACACTGCGTTATTTTCTTGTTAGCCTTCGCTATATGGTTAGCAACTTTGCTTAACGTTTTAGTGGGCGCAACACCCACCGAAACTTTTACGCCTGTCCATTGTTCAACTGTTTCGCGAATCATCAATGCAGTATCATGTAGTTTATCAACCGCAATATTATTCATGCTTAAAAAAGCTTCATCTACGGAATATACTTCAACCAGGGTTTCATCACCCATAATTATGCGCAGCGTTTCCATTACACGCCAGCTCATATCACCATATAAATTATAGTTTGATGAAAACGTTGCCACATTATATCTTTCAATAGCTTCTTTTGCTTTAAAATACGGGCCGGTCATTTCCAAACCGTATTGCTTGGCCTCATCGCTTCTTGAAATAATGCAGCCATCATTATTGCTTAACACCACCACAGGCACATTTTCAAGATCAGGCCTGAACACACGTTCAGCAGAACAATAAAAACTATTACAATCAACAACGGCGTACATGAGCTAATTACGTTATAAGTTGAACAATGCGGTTTGTGTTACTTCTATCTTTATTCCTTCAAACATGAATTTTTCAACTTCTTTATAATATTCTCCGGCCTTGCGTTTCAATAACAAAGCGTGATCCGCAATAAACCTTCCATGAAAATTTGAATGTTGATATTCCAGCCAGCCTTTTTCGTATTGCCACGGTTGTAATTTCCTGGCAATAGTTAAGTGCGGTTCTGTTATAAAAAATGGCTTATTGTCTTTATCAATCTTCATAAATGTTTGTGCGTTTTGCCGCAATGTTTTTACAGCATTCATAATTGGTATTTTGCTTACAATATTTATATAGATTGTATGCGTTGGAAAACTTCCAAAATCTTTCAGCTCAACTTTAAAGGGTGATAATGTTCTGGCATTATTGCGTAATGCGTTTACAATCCTGTTTTCTGTTGCCGGAAATTGCTTGAACATTGCCAGTGTTATATGTGGCAAGCCAACTGTAATACCTTCAAACTTGTAATCTGCCTTAAATTTTTCTTTAATGAATTTTATTTCATCCCATAATGCGCTGTGTGGTTGCAGTACCAACAAATATTCTGAAGGCAATAAATGATTTATTGAACGCAATTTTTCATCACTAACAAATTCCTGCAATTTCATTGCCTGTTTCATACTATATTTTATAAAAGGGTTTGGGTTGAATTATGAATACTACGAACTTTATAATCATACTGATCAAACAAGTCTTTTAAATCACAAAAGTTTAAACACGCTTACCTGTTTGCATTTATCATATTGGTTACTCCGCTTTAATAAAACAAGTTCATCAACTACAAAACTGGCATTAAATGTTTTGTGCGAATAATCCATAATCGCTTTTTCATACACGTTTTGCTGCAGGCTTCTTGCAATTGTTACATGAGGATGATTGATAAGTTTTGCATTAGGAAAGCCGTTATCATTAATATAACTATTAATTGTTTTTAACGATGCTGCCAGTTGATTAAACGGCTCATGGTTTTGAATGCGTGCATACACTGTTTTGGATGATGGAAAGCCACTAAAGTTATTCAGCATTACATTAAAGCTTTGCTGGCTGCTGATAATTTTATGCATCCATCTAATCAGCGTTTCTTCCATGGTTTCTTTTGCCAGGAAGTTGGCAACCGTTATATGCGGCAGTGTTTTTTTGGCAATGGTTACATTATAATCGGCAGAAAATTTTTCCTTTTCTTCCTTTAGCTGGTTAAATATTGCTTCATCCGGATGAACCACTAATAAATATTCATAAAACTTAGGTGGCGCAAACTTTGCACTCTGTAAAAAAGCTGTTTGTTGTTCCATATATATACAATTGAATGTTTAAAAAAAACTACTTACTAAA
>CAZZXW010000172.1:2350-6940 GCA_964658095.1 uncultured Parafilimonas sp.
AAGATAAAAACTTTAGTTTAATTTTACTAAATAATTTAGTTAATAAAAATATTTAAATATGGAACAGGAAATATCCTATAACGCTGCTTATACCGGCAGCAAAAATTTTACGCAACATCATGTAAAAACCGCTAATGCAAATGGTTTTGGCGCTGCTGCCGATGATTACATGGAACGTGGTATTGATTTAAATGAACAGCTTATTTTAAACAAACCTGCTACATTTTTTTTCCGCATGAATGGTGAAGCAATGATTGAAGATGGCATTTTTAGTGGCGATATTCTGATTGTTGACCGCAGCATAAAAGCTGTGAGTGGAAAAATAATTGTTGCGGTGCTTGGCGGAGAATTATTGGTACGAAGACTGCAAAAAAACTTCAACAGTGCAGAACTTGTCGCGGCCAATAAAAAGATAAGCAACATACAGCTTTCTTCATTTGATGATTCGGCAAACGTGTGGGGCGTTGTTACCTGTGTAATTCATGTGTTTGAAAAAAGCCTGTTTGTTACAAAAAAGAAAAGCGAGTTCAACCAGAAAGATAAACATGGTAAAGAACAAAGATTTTATTAATTGCCTGAACAGGATTTAGGCGAATTAGCATGATAAGTAGTGAATGCTGTTTATTTCTTCGATATAAAAAATCCAACCACTTACATCATTTATCAAGGCTTTATAGATGAAAGAGCAATAGCAAAAAAGTCAATCAGGGCAAATGCACCGATGTGTTGCTTATCACCGGTGCTTGATGTTTTCTTTGGTTACTTTCTTTTGTATTAAGACAAAAGAAGGTAACAATAACATTTTATGTCTCCGTTTTAAAACTATCAATATGAAAAACATTATAGATAATCCAAACGCAAAACCACAACCAAAAGATAAAGAAGAAGCTGTTCAATATCATCATGGGCGTGGTGCACAGATCAATACAAAAAACAGGTTTTTAATTAATGAAGTAAGCAAAGAACATGTTGAAGCCATTGATGATTGGGAAGAAAAAACACTGCCCACAATTTATTTGGAACAGGAAGTAAAAACAATTGTAAATAAAGTTGACAGTCCTGATGTTGGTATGAGTTACAGCATGAACCCGTATGCCGGTTGCGAGCATGGCTGCATTTATTGTTACGCCCGAAACGTGCATGAATACTGGGGTTATAGTGCAGGTATGGACTTTGAACAAAAGATCATCGTTAAGAAAAATGCGCCGCAGTTGTTGCGCAAATTTTTAATGCATCCAAAGTGGGATGCAACACCATTAATGTTAAGTGGTAACACAGATTGTTATCAGCCGGCAGAACAGAAATATCGTTTAACACGTGGCATGCTTGAAGTGTGTAATGAGTTCAATCAACCTGTTGGTATTCTTACAAAAAATTCATGGATATTAAAAGATAAAGATGTGCTGAGTGAAATGGGAAAGAAAAATATTGTATCAGCCATGGTTTCTATCACATCTTTTAATGAAGACTTAAGAAGAGTGATGGAACCACGCACAACAACCGCCAAACAAAAGCTGAAGGTGATCAATGAATTAAGTTCTGCCGGTGTGCGGATGGGCATTATGATGGGACCTATGATTCCTGGTTTGAACGAACATGAGATGCAACGCATCATGAAAGCAGCGAGAGATAATGGTGCAACATTCACGGCTTATACATTTATACGATTGAATGGTGCGATTAAATTTTTGTTTCGTGACTGGTTGTATAAAAATTTTACAGAACGTGCCGATAAAGTTTGGCACTTGATCGAGAACAGTCATGATGGACAGGTAAATGATACACGCTGGGGTGTGCGTATGCGTGGTGAAGGGCCGGTTGCACAATTGGTGGCGCAACAATACCGCAAGTATGGAAAATTGTATGGTATGAATGCAGAAGACTGGAGCCTTGACCGTTCGTTGTTTAAAAGGCCCGGCGATGTGCAGGGGAAGTTGTTTTGATTCAATTTTTGTAAATTGAATTCTAAAGCACTAACTCTTATGAATCAATTTGGCGGTGATTGGACCGAAAGAAAAATTGAAATTGTTGTTGAATATGCAAAGGCTTACTTAACTATAATGAACAAATACCCTCATTTTTCATGTCTATATTTTGATGGCTTTGCTGGTTCTGGAAATATTTATAAAGATGACAAAGTTGAAATTGATATTATTAAAGGAGCAGCAATTAGAATTTTGGAGATAGATTACCCAAAAACATTTGATACATATTACTTCGTTGAGCTTAATGAAAGAAATAAAATCGAACTAGAACAATTAGTGAATAAGGAATTTCCACACAAAAAAAATAAACATGTTGTATGTGATGATTGCAACAACAAGTTAATTAGTATGTCTGATTTCCTAAAAAGAAATAGTAATTACAGAACTCTTGCATTCATTGATCCTTACGGAATGGCTTTAAAGTGGTCCTCGATTGAATCTTTGAAAGGCTTAGGAATAGATTTATGGATCCTTGTTCCAAGTGGAATTGGTATGAATCGGTTATTAAAAAACAATGGTGATATTCGTGATGCTTGGTTAAATAAACTTGAGTTGTCTTTAGGTTTATCACGTGAAGAAATAAAAAAACACTTTTATAAATCAACAACTATACAAACTTTATTTGGTGAAGAAACGTTTACAAATAAAGAGACAAACGCAATTCAAAAGGCTGGGCTATTATATAAAGAAAGATTAAATGAAGTTTTTAAATACGTATCAAATCCATTAGAGCTAAAAAATTCAACTGGATCGATTATGTATCATTTTATGATGGCATCAAATAATGCAGCGGCATTTTCAATTGCAAACGATGTTATAAAAAAATATAAGTAATGGCAGAATCAAGCATAGAATGGACAGAGATGACCTGGAATCCTACAACAGGTTGTAGTAAAATTTCAGCAGGTTGTAAGTATTGTTATGCAGAAGTAATGACAAGAAGATTGCAGGCAATGGGAATCGAAAAATATAAAGATGGGTTTGCGATAAGAACACATGAAGACACTTTGCAAATTCCTTATTCATGGAAATCTCCAAAGGTTGTATTTGTAAATTCAATGAGTGATTTATTTCATCCTGAAGTTCCGGTTGAGTTTATAAAAAAAGTTTTTGTAGTAATGAATGGCACGCCTCAACACACATACCAGGTATTAACTAAACGTGCTGAAAGGTTATATGAAATACATCATCTTTTAAACTGGACTAAAAATATTTGGATGGGTGTTTCGGTTGAAGATGAAAGAGTAATTGAGAGAATAGATTTTCTAAGAGAAACGGATGCACATATCAAATTTCTTTCTTGTGAACCCTTGATTGGTCCACTAAGAACCCTGAATCTTGAAAATATTAATTGGGTTATTGTCGGCGGTGAAAGCGGAAGAAAAGCAAGACCAATAAAAGAGTTATGGGTATGGGATATTCGTCAACAATGCAATGAACAAGGTGTTGCATTTTTCTTTAAACAATGGGGTGGAATAAACAAAAAGAAATCGGGTAGAATACTTGGAGGAAGAACTTATGATGAAATGCCTGTGTAATAAAGTTTAATCTATGCCTTTCGAAAACCTCTACCTTATTGCTCTTATTCCAAACAGAGAATTACGTACAAGAATTACAGTTCTTCAAAAAGATTTTTCAACCAAATTCAACAGTAGCAAAGCATTAAAAGTTTATCCTCATATAACACTAAAAGCACCTTTTAAAAAACTTGCTACGAATCATCAAAAAATAATTGAGTGGTTTGATAATTTGCAAATCAATCAACACAAGTTTACGATTACATTAAAAGATTTTGGTTCGTTTCCAAATAAAAAGAGTCCTGTAGTGTATATTAATCCGATTGCTTCTGAAGAACTATTACAACTGCAGGAAGAAATTATGATAAGCTTTATAACAAACATTTCAGATGTAGTTGATAAATCAGATATAAAATTCAAACCGCATTGCACAGTTGCTTACAGAGATCTTTCACCAGAAATGTTTATCAAAGCATGGAGTGAGTATCAACATAAAACATTCGATGCATCTTTCGATGTTGATGCAGTTTACCTATTGCAGCATGATTCTAAAAAATGGAATATTATAGCGACACATAATCTCAGTGCATCCGTCGAAATTTAATCGCAAGTTTGTTTCTTAATAATCATATTCAGAGCTGTCCATATTGTATCATTTATTGTAAACAAAGCTGTTTTATTTGCACTAATCACAAAGCCGGTTTTTTCATAACATTTTATAGCAGCAGTATTCCAGTCAAACACATTTAGTTCAATTGTTTTTGCTTTTAATATTATAAAAGCAAAATCAGTAAGCGCTTTCATAATTGGTTTACAAAATCCTTTACCGCGACTTTCAGCATTACCAATTATCAGATTATTAATTTTATATATCGCTGCCTGTTTTAAATAATTCGGCATGGCCAATAAGTTTATTATTAGCTGTATCAATAATATTGAAAAAAATTATTAGCATCGTTTAATTAAGCATGTAATTGATCTTCAGTTAATGGAAAAGAAAAATAATTACCGGCAATACTGAACAACAATTCTTTATTACTAATCCATAAAATTAATTGCTGAAAATTGTTAGTGGTAAATGGTGCAAG
>CAZZXW010000173.1:0-6932 GCA_964658095.1 uncultured Parafilimonas sp.
TAAAGAAAACCAAAACAGAAAGCAGTTACACATTTGAAGATTGGTATTATAAAGGAATTGCAGCTTACGAGAAGAATGAATATAACAAAACGATTGCTTATATGAGGAGCGCTTTGGATAAAGACAAAGCGGCAAAAAATGCTCCTGATGCTTATTTATATATCGGGCTTGCTTACGATAAACTTGACCTGGATGATAAAGCGATAGAAGCTACAACGCAACTTATAAACAATTATAAAGATTATCAGTTTTTATACCTGGCTTACAGCAATAATGGTATTTATTATGAAAGGCTGAAGAATTATGATAAAGCGATGGAAAATTTTGACCAGGCAACTAAATTAAAACCTGATGATGCACAAACATGGTATAGCAAAGCTGTAATATCTGCAATTACAAAAAAGAAAAGTAACATGTTAGACAGCTTGCAAAAAGCAATACAATATAATCCGGATTATAAAATCACCGCAAAATCAGAAGCTGCTTTTGATCCGTTTAAAAATGATGAAGATTTTAAAAAGCTGGTTGAAGAAACAACATAGCATGTATTATAAGCTGATTATCGTTTATACATTTTCTGTACTAATAAATTAAATCTTTTCTTTAGCGCAATCTTTCATGCTATGTTCAAATTCTAAAGTAGCATGTTGTATATTAAGATGCTCAAGCTCATGTTTTATTTCAGCTTTTAATTTATCAGCTTCAGTCATGCTGATGTTATCATTTACCAGCACATGCGCCGTTAATGCGTTTGTGGTTGTACTTATAGCCCATACATGCACATGATGCATATTTTCAACACCATTTATATTTGAAATAGTGTTTTGTATTTTATTGATGTCAACATTTTCAGGCACGCCGTCTAAAGACAAGCGCAGGCTGCTTTTTAGCAGGTTCCATGTACTTTTAATTATAACAATGGCAACAATCAAACTTAGAGCAGCATCAATCCAAAACCAATTTGTATAATGCATAATGATGCCGCCAACAACCAACGCAAAAGAAACAAGCGCATCAGATAACAAATGCAAATAAGCGGCTTTAACGTTCATGTCTTTTTCTTTATCTTTCATAAACATAAAAGCAGTAACGCCATTTACAATTATACCGATTGCCGCAACCCACGCCACGGTAAAACCCGGCAAATGTGTTGGATGCAATAAATGCCTGATTGCCTCATACCCTATTGCACCAATTGATATCAGTAAAACAACGCCATTAAACAGTGCAACGAGAATGGTTGTTTTTCTATAACCATAAGTGTAATTTTCATTGGCTTCAACTTTTACCAAACGGTAAGCAAGCAGCGACAATGCAAGGCTTACAACATCTAACAGGTTATGGCCTGCATCTGAAAGCAAAGACAATGAATGAATGATGAGCCCTGCGATTACTTCAATTAATACAAATAAAAAATTAAGCGCAATGCCAACATAAAAAGCATTCTTTACATGATGCAGCTCTGTGATTGCTCCATGATCATGATGATGGTGATGTTCGTGTGCCATTAAGTATTTATTGCATTTAATTCATTAAATGTATTCTTCATTGTTGCATACAGGCTTCTATAAATCTTAAAATATTTTTTGTAAATGTTATGCTGCTTTATATCTGGTTCTATAGAAGTTGTTTTGTTTAAATATAAGGCGGCATCTTTTATATCTTTAATTAATCCAACCGCTTTCATGCCAACGAATGCTGCACCCAATGCAGAAGCATCAGCAGTATTATTAATAATAATTTTTTTCCCGGTAATGTTTGCCATTAATTGAACCCAGCTTTTTGTTCTGGTAATACCACCGCTTAAATAAATATTTTCAATTAAACCGCTTGTTTCTTCAACGGCTTTCAACACATCAAACAGCGCAAAACAAATACCTTCAATCACTGCTTTAATAATATACGCTTGTGTATGAAACGATGCTAAGCCAATCAATGCGCCTCTTGCATCTTCATCCCACATTGGTGAACGTTCACCTGAAATATAAGGCAAAAAAATCAAACCTTCTGCACCAGCTTCAATCTGCATTGCCTGTTTAACCAATTGATTGAAAACTTTTTCATCTTTAAAATTTTGCTGTAGTATTTTTTCAATCAGCCACTGTAAAGCAACTCCACCATTATTTACCGCACCGCCGAGTATATACAAATCATCAGTTATATAATAACAAAATAAACGTTGCTGTTCATCAACCACATACTTGTTTAAAGTTATGCGTGCAGCGCCGCTGGGACCAACCGTAACAGCAATATTCTTTTTATCGAAAAGCCCTGAGCCAATATTGGCTAGTGCACCATCACTGGCACCTAAAACAAATGGAACATTTTGTTTTAGTTTTAATTTACTTTTTACTGAAGTAATCAACGTGTCTTCATAATGGTCAATGGCCACCAATTCAGACAACTGTTCTTTTTTAATACCTGAAACTTTTAAAGCTTCATCATACCAGCAAACGTTTTGTTCATTAAATAAACCAGTTGCTGCCGCAATGGAATAATCAACCACATATTTGCCAAACAGCTTAAAAAAAACGTATTCTTTTATTGATATAAACTTATACGCATTATTAAATATTTCTTTTGCTTCATGCTTCATCCAAAGCAGTTTGCATAAAGGCGACATCGCATGAACAGGAACACCTGTAACAGCATACAATTTTTTTGCGATTGGTTTTTGTTTAAGCTGATGCGCATAGTGAGTGCTGCGCAAATCAGCCCAGGTAATCATGTTCATTAAAGGCTTGCCATTTTTATCAACGGCAAGCAAACTATGCATGGCTGCGCTGAAAGAAACGCAACTGATATTTTCATACTTGCAAAAAGAAAATGCCTGTTGCAGCAATTGAAGCACTGCATTAAATATAGTGTCTGCGTTTTGCTCGTTCCATCCCGGTTTTGGTTGAATAGGTTTGGTTGATGATTCAAAAGCCTTTAAAACTTTCCCTTTATCATTTAATACAACAGCCTTACAATTTGATGTACCAATGTCAACAGCTATTACATTCATGCCTGATAAAAATGTTTTAATAGTTGCATTTGTGGCATAGCGCTATTCTTTTTAAAGAAATTTTTTTACTTCAGCTTCATTCTTCGGGAAACCTGATTTAAGCTATTCAGAAAATCAAAAATAGTTCATTTAAAAAAGCAGTATAACCTGCTATTGCTTATTTTAGCTTTTCTAACGCAATAATCAAAACAAAGAATGGGAACGTTACAAATAAAAAGAAGTTCAAAAAAGTATGATGCAGTTATTGTTGGCTCAGGTGCAGGTGGCGGCATGGCAACTTATGTGTTGGCAAAAGCGGGTTTAAAAGTTTGTTTGATTGAAGCCGGGCCAATGTATGATCCTGCAAAAAATTCTAATCAACTACAGCCGCCTTGGGCTTCGCCAAGAAGAGGAAGAAGCACCAAGTTTCGCCCGTTTGGTGACTTTGATGGTTGCTATTGGGGATGGGAAATTGATGGTGAACCATACACACATGCAACTAACGATAAGTGGGAATGGTGGCGTGCAAGAATGTTAGGTGGCAGAACAAACCACTGGGGAAGAATAACCTTGCGTTTTGGTCCAAAAGATTTTAAGAAAAAAGATGTTGATGGCCTTGGTGATAACTGGCCGATAAGTTATGATGATGTAAAACCTTATTATGATAAAGTAGAAAGTTTAATTGGTGTTTTTGGAACAAATGAAGGCTTGCCAAACGATCCGGATGGTATTTTTCTTCCACCGCCAAAACCAAGGTTGCATGAAATGCTGATCAAGAAAACAGGAACATCATTAAACATCCCTGTTATTCCTTCGCGCTTATCTATTCTTACAAAAAAAATAAATGATGAACGCGGACAATGTTTTTATTGTGCGCAATGCGGCAGAAGCTGTAAGGTGTATGCTGATTTTTCTTCTTCATCAGTGCTGATTATCCCTGCATTAAAAACCGGTAATGTTGATTTAATTACCAACGCAATGGCACGTGAAGTGATGACCAACAAAGAAGGTTTGGCAACAGGCGTTTCTTATGTGAATAAAGAAGACATGCAGGAATATGTGGTTGAAGGCAAAACCGTTTTGCTTGCAGCCAGTGCCTGTGAAAGTGCAAGGTTGTTGTTGAATTCAAAATCACAACAACATCCGAACGGTTTGGCAAATTCAGGCAATGTTGTCGGAAAATATTTGCATGATTCAACCGGCGCTGACATGGGTGGTATATTACCAACATTGTTTAACCGCAAACGCTATAACGAAGACGGAGTTGGTGGCATGCATGTTTATACGCCATGGTGGCTTGATAATAAAAAGTTAGATTTTCCGCGTGGTTATCACATTGAATATTGGGGTGGTATGGATCAGCCGGCTTATGGTTTTGGCTGGGGTATTGAAGGCATGAATGGCAAATATCCTGTAAATGGAAAAACAAAAGAAGCTGGTGGTTATGGAAAATCATTAAAAGAAGATTACCGCTTTTTTTATGGTGCACAGGTTGGTATGGCCGGCCGTGGCGAAGCTGTTGCACTGGCATCTAATTACTGCGAGATTGATCCGACCACGGTAGATAAATTTGGTATTCCTGTGCTTCGTTTCAATACAAAATACGGTGAATACGAAATTAACCAGGCAAAGCACATGAAGCAAACGTTTAAAGAAATTCTTACAAGCATGGGTGCTGTAATAACTTTTGGTGATGATGATGCATCAACAAGTTACGGTTTGCATAACCCTGGTAATATTATTCATGAAGCAGGAACAGTAAGAATGGGAAGCGATCCAAAAACATCTGCATTAAACGCATTCAGCCAGGCACATGATGCAAAGAATGTTTTTTGTGTTGATGGCGGCCCGTTTGTATCGCAGGGTGATAAAAATATCACGCATACTATTCTTGCTTTATCATGGAGAACAAGTGAATATATTATTGACCAGATGAAGAAACAAAACCTATCCTAATATTTAAAAGATACGCAATGGACAGACGTAAATCATTAAAAACAATTGCTTTTACAACCATAACAGCGGGCGTTATTGCAGATGCTTGTAAAACTGAAAAAAAGCAGGTTGCAACAACAGAAAGTGTAAGTACAATTGACCGCATGCCTGAAGAAAAAGCGCATGAAGATGATGTAAAAAAAGCCGACAAATTTTTTACACCCGAAGAATTTGCTACTATTACAATGCTTGCAGACATTATTATTCCAAAAGATGAAAAAAGCGGAAGTGCAAGCGATGCAAAAGTTGCAGATTTTATAGAATATATAGTGAAGGATGAACCGGACTATCAAACGCCGTTGCGTGGTGGCTTAAGATGGCTGGATGTACATTGTTTAAATACTTATGGTCAGGCATTTAAAGATTGCGCTGCGCAACAACAAATTGAAGTAATTGATCAAATCGCTTATCCAGCTAAAGCAAAACCTGAAATGGCTTATGGCGTTCAGTTTTTTAATTTGATGCGTAACCTTACAGCTACAGGTTTTTATTCAACACAAATTGGCTGGAATGATATTGGTTATGTTGGCAACAGGCCAAACCAATGGAATGGTGTACCGGATGAAGTTCTGAAACAATATAACATTGCTTATTCTGAAAAAGAATTAAAAGAATGTGTTAGTGCCTAATGATCAAATTTTGATACATTAACTTTTGAATGAACGGATTTAAGCTTGGCTCTTCTTATTCTTTTTCTGGTGTAAAAAACTGCGGCAAACGCAGAGGATATTGATATCACTAAAGGTTTTAAACTCCTTATTTCCATAAAAACATTTAAATTATACAATTGTATTGAGACTTAAATACGCTCAATTTTTCAAAAGGTTTATTAAGTGTTAAGATAATCAAAACAATTTTTTTGCTGCATCACTTTTTAAGGATTGCAAAAGTATCAGATTATTTATTTAAGTAACTTTAAAATCCTTTCCACACAATGTTAAAAACAAAAAATCTTAAAATTATATTGTGTTATAAGTTTGAAAAGAGGTAGTAAAAGATTTTAATCATAAAAAAGAAAAACCATTGACAGAAACAATCATTAACCTTGACACTTTAAATCCTATTGAATTTTTTGGTGTCAATAACAGGAAGCTTGACATACTTAGAAAAAAATTCCCGCTTTTAAAAATTCTTTCGAGAGGTACGCAGATAAAGTTAAGCGGCGCACCGGAACAGGTAGAATCAGCCAAAGAAAAAATAGATCTTATCATTCGTTACATGGAACGTAATGGTGATATGAGTGAAAATTATTTTGAAAAGATTCTTGGCGGAGATGATGCAGAAACCGTTGATAATTTTGTTGATAAAAATCCGAATGATATTCTTGTATTTGGCCCTAATGGCAAAACAGTTCGTGCCAGAACAATCAATCAAAAAAGAATGGTGCAGGCCGGCGATGTAAACGATATTGTATTTGCAGTTGGCCCGGCGGGTACTGGAAAAACTTATACTGCGGTTGCATTAGCTGTTCGTGCCTTAAAAAACAAGCAGGTAAAAAAAATTATTTTAACACGGCCTGCTGTTGAAGCCGGTGAAAGCCTTGGCTTTTTGCCAGGTGATCTTAAAGAAAAGATTGATCCGTATTTAAGGCCTTTATATGATGCATTGGATGATATGATTCCGGCTGATAAGCTGGGTTATTACATGAGCACAAGAACCATTGAAATTGCGCCGCTGGCTTATATGCGTGGCCGAACTTTGGATAATGCATTTATAATTCTTGATGAAGCGCAGAATGCAAATGACCTTCAGTTAAAAATGTTTTTAACACGTATTGGTGCAAATGCAAAAGCTATAATAACAGGAGACCCAACCCAGATTGATCTTCCAAAAAATCAGCGCAGCGGGTTAGACAGGGCAATGTATATTTTAAAAAATATTCATGGTATTGCACAAATAGAATTGAATGAAGAAGATGTTGTAAGGCACAAATTAGTGAAGGCAATTATTA
>CAZZXW010000174.1:0-6923 GCA_964658095.1 uncultured Parafilimonas sp.
CATTTAACGATATGTTGTTGCAGTTAGGCTTAAGTTTTAATACAACATATACTATTAATGTTCGCCTGGTTTCTTCGTATGCAAATAACAACGATCAAAAAATTTCTAATGTAATCAAGATGCAGGTAACACCTTATGTTACACCACCAAAGGTTACGCCTCCATCTTCTAAAATGTTATTTATAATTGGCGGCGCAACGGCAGGCGGCTGGAACCAGCCAGTACCAGCTCCTGCACAACAATTTATGATGATTGATTCTGTTACTTATGAAAGCACATTTTATTTTAACGGAACAAGTGCTTATGATCTGCTGCCTGTTAATGGCAGTTGGGATAGTAAGTATAATGTAGCTAATGCTTCAGTGACTAATTTAAGTGCAGGTGGTACGTTTCAATATTCAACTGGTTCTGGCAGCGATATTCCTGCGCCTTCTGTGGCAGGTATGTATAAAGTGCATGTGAATTTTCAGAGTGGTACTTTTACTGTTACACCAGCAACGCTCTATAGTGAACTATATGTACCCGGTGATTACCAGGGCTGGGATCCTACTAAGGCGCCTGCTTTGGCTTCGCCTGCAAGTGATGGTAATTATGAAGGTTATGTAAATGTTCCTGCAGGTGGCACTTACCAGTTTAAATTAACAAACGAACCTGATTGGAACGATACAACATATGGCGATGGCGGCGGCGGCTCTTTAAGCACAAGTGGCGGAAATCTTACATTTCCGGGTGCAGGATATTATAAGATAAACGCAAGTACGGTAAGCAATACATGGTCTGTTACTGCTACAACATGGAGTTTAATAGGAAGTTTTGCAGCAAGTGGCTGGAGCAATGATATTGATATGACTTATGATACTGGCAATAACGACTGGACCGGAACAATTAGTGCCGTAAACGGAGACCAGTTTAAATTTAGAGCAAACCATGCCTGGGATTTAAATTATGGAGATAAAGGCGCTGATGGAACCCTTGAAGCTGGTGGCGATAACATTAATCTTTCTGAAGGCAGCCATAAGATTACTCTGTATCTTAATAATGCCGGCTATTATACTTATAAAATAGAATAATAATTAATAAATTAGTTAGTTAACGGCCGTTTTAAAAGATGGCCGTTTTATTTAGTGTTTATCTCTAAATTTTTTTCCTGTTTAATGTAAAGCCTATAGTGGTTCCAACATCAGGCTTGCTACGCACATGTATATTTTGGCCATGTGCTTCAACAATATGCTTACAAATTGCAAGACCTAAACCGGTGCCGCCAACATTACGGCTGCGGCCAATATCTGTACGGTAAAAACGCTCAAACAAACGCGGTAGATGTTCTTCGTTAATACCGGTTCCATTGTCAGTTATTTCAATTAAAACATGCTTCTCATCTGTTTTATAAATACCACTAACAACATGACCGTTTGGCTTGCCATATTTGATAGCATTATCCACAAGATTTATTAAAACCCGTGAGATTTTTTCTTTGTCAGCAAATACTTCAACAGGTTGTTCGCAGCCTTTTTTTATATTAAGGCTAATACTTCTTTCACTGGCTTTTTGTGCAAGCGTTTCGTAAACTTCACGTATTAAATCCTGTACAATAAAATTTTCTTTATTCAAAGGCTGTTCGCCACTTTCAAGGCGTGTAATTTCATCAAGATCACTTACAAGATGTACCATGCGGCTAACATTCCGTGATGCATTTTCCAAGAATTTTTTTGATATATCCGGGTTTTCCAAAGCGCCATTCAGCAACGTATCTATGTACCCTTGAATGGCAAAAATGGGTGTCTTTATTTCATGGGATAAATTCTGCAAAAACTCTTTACGGTAATTTTCATTGTTTCTTAAATCTTCAATAACAGACCGTTGCTGCTGCGCCCATTTTTCTACATCCTCGCTTACTTCTTCAATGCTTTTATTAGGCAAAACATATTTATGAAATACCTCTTCTTTACGGCTTGCTTTTGTTTGATAAATGTATTTGTAGATGATCTTGATTTTTCTATAAATAAATTCATTTAATACAAATTTTATTAAAAAATAAGCAGTGAAAAATATAAGCACAAGCGCAATAACAAAATCTGATAACCTGTAACTGGTTATATAAAAAGCAACTGAAATGGGAACAGCCAGGCAAATAGCTGTAAACAGTGATAACTGTGTTGGCGAAATATTTTTTTCATTAAACATGTAGAGATAAAAAACAAAATTACATTATCAGTGGTATGCATTTAAAGTGAATGAATGCTATGCTTAAGTTATCAGGTATTATAATCAAACTTATAGCCCACACCTTTTATAGTTGTAATACAATTTACACCAAGCTTTTGGCGAATCTTGCGGATGTGCACATCAATAGTTCTGTCGCCAACTATAACTTCATTGCCCCAAACCTGCTCTAAAATTTCATTGCGTAAAAAAACACGCCCAGGCTTTGAAGCAAGCAGCAACAACAACTCAAACTCTTTGCGTGCAAGCATAACAATGTTACCGTTAACACTTACGGTATACTTGGCTGCATCAATTATAATATTGCCAAGATTAAGCACACCGCTATCTTCTTCTTTATTAATTCTGCGGAACAATGCATTAACACGGCTTAATAACACCTTTGAACTAACCGGCTTTGTTACATAATCATCTGCACCAGAATCAAGCCCTTTTATGTGCGAGCCTTCATCACTTAATGCAGTTAATAAAAGTATAAGTGTGTTTTTAAATTTAGATTCAGTGCGCAGAATACGGCAAACCTCAACGCCGCTTTTATACGGCATTAAGATATCCAGTATCAGCATATCAGGCTCCAGCATTCTTGCTTTATCAAGCGCATCATTCCCATCACTTGCTGTATATACAGTGTATCCTTCTTTAAGCAGGTTATAAGAAATTATTTCAAGTATGTCTTTTTCATCGTCCGCAATAAGTATTGTTTTCGCTTTGGTCATTAACACAAAGTTTACACAAAAATAACAGAGCACAATACATCGCATAAGCATAATCATATTATGTTATTGTTAAGGCAATGGCATAAAATTCGTGCATACATTTGCAGTTGGTGATTTTTCTTTTACTGTAACACATGAAAATATTTTTACTCTTACTGTTTATTTATCCTGCTGCATTGTTAGTTAATGCACAATCTGCTGCAAAATCTGATATACCATTGGTGCGCTTATATTTTCATGAAAAAATTGACAGCACACAAAAAACAATTGACAAGTATGATGGTTTGTACGATACCTTGTTCATGCCTTCTGATAATGATGCACTTAACCAGCGCATAAATAATGCAGTTAGTGTTCAGGTTGATTCATTACAAAATTATATAGAAGCAAGCAAGCTATCTGAAAACAATGATAAGATAAGATACCTGCGTGGCCTTAATGAATGCCTCGAAAGTTTTTTAAGAGGTTATCGTTTACAGGAGATTAAATCACCTGCTATTATAGATATTATTACTGGCTTTAAGCAATGTTTAATGCTTGATGAAAAGAAGCAATCTATTGAACCGGTTATACAAGGCTTGTCTTATGATGCCGGTAATGTGATTGTAAACTCTGTAAGCTTTAGTGGTAATGATGGCATTCAGGCTTCAAAAGATTTACTGGTTTTAAAGCTTTGCAATGAACATCCTGAACAAATCATGAAAGTATTGGGTGCACATCCTGATCTTGTTTATGCTGATAGTTTAATTGTTGTTTCGGCCCATCGCGATCCCGATGAACTTTATACCTATGCGGCTGCATCTAACAGGCTGGCACAACGCATACAAAGTAATCCTGATAGTTTGGTACAGCTAATAAGCCGCGTTTCCAAAATGTCTTCCGGCAGGTTGTACTTTCCTTTTCTTGATAATTTAATAAGCGGAAAAATAAGCTTTGATGATGTTGCTGCTGCGCTTCGCGATAGAACAAAATATTATGCATTGCTGGTTAAAACAGAAATAGATTATGCTGACAGGGCAAGGCATCATGATACTGCGCTTTCAATGAAGGCATTAAATGATAAGCTGAAAGATAAAGCGCTGGAAATTTATGTGAACACCATTAATGGCTTGCATGAAGAACCGGATAATGTTCGCTTCAAATGCCTTGAAAAACTTTCGCCGGAAGAGCTGTATTACCTCGCCGTAATGACCGAAGATGAGATTTATACCAGCAGTTATGTGCATGGTGTTTATCCACGCATATGGGCAAAGATGAAGCAGCCGCGTGGTGATAGTTTATTAATGCTGGTGCGTTTTGATCATTTTAAAAAATGGATAAAAATGGCTGCCAATTACGGTACGCTGGATGATTTTATAAAGCGCATGGATAAAGGCAATGCGGAAATTTTGATGAAGGCATTTATAAATAATCTTGACAGAACAAACAGCCTTGAAGATGCTGTGGATGTTGCTGATTCTTATGCAAGCATTAATGATAAAAACCTGCATGATCTTATCTTAAACCAGGTACAATATAATTTAAATCAGGCAACACAGGCAGGCAATAAAAGAGGTGAAAGCGTTTATACTATTCTCAATACATTATTTCTTTCAATAGATAGTTCAAATCATATTGATGTGGCTGCAACGCTTGGCATTCCGCCAGTTTTTTTTATGCCGAATAAATCTATGCGTAATGATAGCGGCAAGATCATTATACAACAATTCTTTTATGGCGATAAAGATGGCAACAATATTTTCAATGCGTTCTTAAGCAACTTCAGCAATCCTAACTGGCGCATCACATCAAACAGCCAGTGGGTAACGGTTTCATCCACTAAAGGCGTACCTGTAAAAATTTATTCCAACCGCCCGTTGGATGATGAGTCTTCAAAAGATGAAGATGCACAACTTGCACTCGGCGATTATTTAATTGATAATGATATTCATCCTTCAATGGTTATTCATCGTGGCCACAGTTATTATCTTAAGTCAACACTTGACAAATTAGATACCTCAGCGAAGCTTGTTTTATTAGGTAGTTGCGGTGGTTACCAGTCTTTAAACCAGGTGCTCAATAACTGTCCTGTTGCACAAATAATTTCATCAAGGCAAACGGGAAGCGGAACCATTAACGGACCAATGATCAACATAATCGTTGAACAATTAAGGCAAGGTAAAGACCTTAACTGGCCAAAGCTTTGGAAAGTAATTGGTAACGAGGTTTCGCACAAAGAATATTTTGATGATTATGTGCCACCGTATAAAAACCTCGGCGCTGTGTTTATAATGGCTTACCAAAAACAACAGATGAACACGGAAAATTAAGCTTGTTCTCATTTCAGTTTATCGAACCCTAAAAACAGGTATCCTCATAAAACCCGGCTCGCTGTAAGGCGAATGCGTATAAACAAAATACAATTGTTGCTCCGCAGAATTTGCAAAAACGGTATCCGTTTTTTTCTTTGCTTCTAACTGGTTGCGCACTTCAGGATGTTGTTGCAAATAAGGCGCAGCAACATCTTCCCAGCGGTAATCGCTATAAAATTCTTTGCGTTGTAACACCGCATCAAAAAAATTCCAGCTGAAATAACTGTCATCACTTAATGGCTCCAGCGTTTCAATTATATAGCGGTTTGCAGGTTGATTTGTATAAATTATATAATCACCTTTTAAAAAATGGATTGAATCCGTTTGTGTGTTTAACTGAACATCATAATTGCGGTGATGTTTTTCATAAGGCTTTGTCATGCTTTGATAATCATCAACCATATAATATTCAACCTTTATTGTTGTATCGTTTTTAAGCTGTTGCATAACCACATTATTCAGCTTTAAACGTTCAAGCACATCATGCCAGCCATGTGGTATAATATAAGCTGTTGGTTTTTGTATGCTGATAGAAGGCACATAAGTATTATAAAACTTAACCTGCTTTTCAAACGGCTTTGAATGGTTATAATAATAACGAGGCAAGCCGGTAACATCGCTGATTTTCATGGAAGTATCATATCCTTTAAAATCAACAAACTCAAACTTTGATGAATCAACCTTCCAACTTAAAGCAAAAGTTTTTTGTTGTTTGATTGAATCAACTGAAACCTTTCTTTTTTCAATAATATCATAAGCAAATTTTGATGATTGCTCAATCACAGTTTGCATAAACGCATAAGTACTTTTTACACGGTCAGCAAAAGGTTTCAGCATGTGTGTTTCCGGCACAAAAGCAATGGTTTCAAATAAAGATGCATAACCGCTGCTGTATCTTGGCGGGTCATAAAACGCTTCCCAGCCTTGCTGTAAATTGCTTTCTTCAAAATTTACATACGGGCACATCTGCCAGTTCTTTTCTTTCATGCCTGTATATAAAGCCGGCTCGAAAACATCATGCAAAAAATCACCTATTGTACCTTCTAATTTATTATGCTGTGTTGTAAGCATTGTCATCGTGTGTTGATAATCGGCGCCATCACTTACATGATTGTCAATCAAAATATCAGGATTTAAAAGATGAAAAAATTTCTCAAAGCCAAAAGCATTTTTAGAATCAGCTTTAATAAAATCACGGTTCAAATCAAGGTTTTCTGCATTGCCACGAAAGCCATAACTATCAGGACCATTTTGATTTACTCTTGAAGCGCTGTTCCTGTTCAAACTTCCGCCAATATTATAAACAGGAATTACAGCCAGTACAACGTTTTGCGGCGCTTTTATTTTTCCTTGTGTTAAATCCCGCAGCAATAGCATGCTTGCATCAATACCATCGGGTTCGCCGGGATGAATGCCATTGTTAATTAAGATTACAATCTTGTGTTGTTTATGCCATGCATCAACACTAAAATTTTTATCGGCAGAAAATAAAACTATATGTAAAGGATAACCGGCATCTGTCGTATCACCGGTTACAATTTTTATTGATGAATAATGCTTAGCAAGCGTTTTATAATATTCTATACATTCAAAATAGGTAGCTGTTTGTTTGCCATTGCTTTTTTCAAAAGGT
>CAZZXW010000175.1:0-6896 GCA_964658095.1 uncultured Parafilimonas sp.
AACGTGTTACACGCACAATAGCATCAAAAGGATGTTTGATTTCGGGGTAAGGCTTGTCACGATCTGCCCTGATCCTGTAAGGTCCCCGGTAGTTCATTGCTAACATAAAAGAGATTTTAAGGATTAAAAAATAGATGAGATGCTGTACTTGTTGACAGCAATGAAAACGCCGCGAAAACGATGCCACAACGACCTGCTAATAAAATATATAATCTGCAATTCTTATAACATGCTGTTTAAAAATTACCAGTTGCGTAAGGGTTCACTTATTTTAGAAAACTATGTTTATAGTTATGCTATATCATCAGTACCCACTTTCAACAACCAACTGTTTTAGTGCCTGCATTGTAAAGGGTTTTTTAAAGTATGTTATAACGCGGGGATAAGATAATGCTTTTTTTATTTCGTTTTTTCCTGCGTAGGAGGATACTACAGCTATCTTGAACTTCACCTGTGTTTCCATTTCCAGATTAGCAAATTTTTCAAGAAATTCTAATCCATCCATTGACGGCATATGAAGATCTAATACAAAAGTGCCGGTACATTTTTTTCAGGGTTACCATATTCTTCCTCTATGTATTGCAAGGCTTTTACTGCTGATGTGAACGATTGTATATTCACATTTTCAATTAATTTTCTAAGCATCGTTTCGTATAATTTAATACACAGGTCACCGTCATCTACGATTATAAAATTGCACATATTCTTTTAATTACAGTGCTGCGAAGTTGAAGATGAGCGTTGCAAAGAAGCGTATCTTTTTCAACCAGATATGTTACAATTTCAAATGAGCGGCACGGTAAGCGGCGGGAGTTTTGGCAGTATACTTTTTAAAAAACCGGAAAAAATGAGATGATGATTGAAAACCTAATTCATAGGCTATTTCTTTAACAGATAGCGCTGTTTGATTAAGCAACACCTGAGCCTCATTTACATGCTTTTCGTCTATAACAGATTTGGCAGATTGTTGAAGATAACGTTTGGTGGCTGTATTAAGCGAATTAGGATGCACATGAAGTTTTTGTGCATAATAAGCTGTTGAATGTTCATCTTTATAATGGTTCTGGATAAGCTGTATGTATTTAACTAATAAAGGTGGCTGGTAAGTTTTTTCATGCGTTGTTTTAATTTTTGTAAGCCTCTCGCAAACAAGCAGTAATTCCAGTGTTTTTAATGCAATCAATTCTTCTTTGTGTTTTCTGTTGTGAGATATTTCATCAAGAATAGATTCGAAAATTCCTTTCAGATTGTTTCCTACTTTAACATCCGCGTAAGCATAAGGCACTAATGAAGGATTGAAGAGGTTCCAATTTAAAAGGTAATGCCGCGGAAATTGTTCCTGTAAAACAAATTTCAGTTTAAATGTAAAATCATATCCTTTAATGTAATCAGAATATAAGGATGAACTGGTGATGTAAGGCGGAACAATCATCAATGTACGATCTTTTATTTTAACGTTGATTTTCCCGATGGTTTTTTCACCTGCTCCTTTGGTTACATAAAGAATCATGTATTTGGATTGCCGGTATGGCGGAAAATTGAATTTCAATGGTGGCACTATATCTTCCAGGCGAATGAGATAAGAATCCAGGTTTACAGCAAGTTTTTTATCAAGATCTATTACGGTTTTGTTACTGTAATAATTTCTAAAAGCTTTTTTATATTCTTCAAGCAATGTTTTTTCGTCAAAGCTTAACATCTGTGTAAGTTACAAATTATCATTACTAAACTTTTTATTTTTACCGCTTTGCTAAAAAGCACCAGGAGAAGAAAGGGGGTTACTTTATTTTACGACAGGTTGATAAAAAATGCATCATTTCTTTTTAGTATCTTTTTTCTTCTTCTCTAAAAACCTGTATCCGGCAAAAATACCAATGCAACATGATTGAATAAAAAGTATCGGACCAAACGTTTTCCAATAAATACCAAAGATTTTTCCAATCAATATAAAAATTAAATTACTACTGCCGGCATATTGTGGATTTGCAGCAGTTTCTGTAACCGTGTTTTGAAAACCAATAAAAGGAATATCTTTTATGATAGCATGTAACAGGTTTGAAAGTAATGCGGCGCCAAAAACAGCAAGTAACAGCGAAAAAGGATTTAGCCATCCTCTTTTAATTATTACCACAAGTGCTGCCACGCATAAGGTTAAAGGAAATGATATAAGCAAGAAATCAAGTACTTCTTTTATTTCAAATGCTGCAACATCGTGATATATTACATGTTGTAAACCCACTACTATGGGTGATGCTATCAATTGAGGGAGAGAAACAAAAAATGCTAATCCTGATAACTCTTTATGAAAGGGTAAATATTCTTCAGCCATACAGAATTTTGAAATGAAAAGTAAACTAAAATTTTTTTCTGCCGAAGTGATAGTAGGGTTTTTATTGTATAACAAACGCTGCGTCTCATGCTGTACAATTAACTCTGCAATGAAGACCGTGTTTCAACAGAATCGCATTCTATTTCAACTACACATCCAAATTTTTCTTTCATTTTTTTATGGCGAACATCTTAATCTTGTTATAACCTATGTGGCAAAATACTATTATTTTTATTTTACTATGCACTGCAGCTGTTGTAACAATTGCCCTGAAAAAATTAGATATTAAAGCTGCTGTAGCGGCAGTTGTAATTGGCTTTGTTACCTGGCTGGGTGAAGGTTATACAGGTATTACATTGCTGGCAACATTTTTTATAGCAGGCACGCTTGCCACAACATTTAAGATGCGCATAAAGCAACAAGCTGGTTTGGCAGAACAACATCGCGGACAAAGAACAGCAGCGCAGGTTATAGCAAACGGTGGAGTTGCAGCCATATTATCATTGTTATCTTTTATATCTGCCCAACACCAACCATTGTTGTTATTAATGGTTGCATCAAGCCTTTCATCAGCAACTGCTGATACATTGTCTTCTGAATTAGGCAATGTGTATGGAAAGAATTTTTATAACATCATGAACTTTAAAAAAGATATACGCGGATTAAACGGTGTAGTAAGTTTTGAAGGAACAATGATTGGCATTACAGGCAGCAGTTTAATTGCTTTAATATATACAGCGCAGGTAAGATGTATGATTCATTTTTTATGGATTGTTATTGCAGGTACAATCGGTAATCTAACCGATTCTGTTTTGGGCGCTACGTTAGAACGAAAGCACATTTTAAATAATGATGCGGTGAATTTTTTAAATACACTTACCGCAGCCCTTGTAGGTTTACTGTTGTATTTATTTAGATGCTGTTATTTATACTCTGCCTGAGTGGTCTCTTGCTATATGTGTTTTTAAACCTCTGATTTAATTGTTTGAAAATATATAAATGTATTTGTGATTTTAGTGGTTATATGCAATCTGAGATTTGCTTACATTTTTGACGCAGTCTGGACAGTAGGCCAAGCCGTCAACAGTAATACATTTTACGGCAAGCTTCGAAAGAATGAGAATTGCAAACCTTTGCCTACCCGGGAATTCCATAAAATAATTTAAAACTTACCCAACCTTTGTTTCTTCAAATTTGTATATACCACTTAAATGCGTTTGGCTAAAAAATTAATTGTTTTTGCTGTGACTATAATGTGTCTTGTAAAAAATCGTTATTGTTAGTTCCAGTATAATTCAATTCTCATTGCAATCTCTAACATAACTAACTGTTACTATAATTCTAACAAAACTCGAGTATGAAAATTCAAATTCCTTTAATTACGTTAACCGGATTTTTTGTTTCCTTCCTATCCTGCAAAAAAGAAGTAAAAGAAAATGTGCCACCACTAAAATCGCCAACTGAATTATCAGTAGCGCAAATTGGTGAAAATGTAAAACTTAGCTGGATCGATAATGACAGCATTGAATCTGGTTCTGTGATTGAAAGAAGATCGGATACAAGTGGTGCCTATACAGAGCTAGGAAAAACAAACAAAGGTGTTACATCGTTTACTGATTCAACCGATACAACGGGTAAACTTTATTATTACCATATTAAGAGCGTAAATAATAATACCGAATCGGATTATAGTGAAGATGTAAGTATTCAGCCGGTTTTTGCTGCGCCAAACAATTTAAACATCACTGCTCAATCTTCTTTAAACATTACCATCAAATGGACAGACAACAGTTCTTTTGAAGCAGGATTTAAAATCGAGAGAAGCATTGATAGCGGAGACTTTGCTGAAATTGCAGATGTAAAACAGGATGTAACCAGTTATAGTGATTTAAATATTGATACAGGTAAACTATACCAATACCGGGTATTTGCTTATACCACGCGCAATACAAGCGCATTTTCTGACACGCTAAAAACCAAATGGACGCTTGGATCATATTCACTTGTAAGAAGTTTTGTTGGTCACACCGGTCCTGTTTGGGCAGTTTCTTACAGTCCGGATGGTCAATTGATAGCGACGTGTGCGGGTTCCGGAGATGGTACAGTAAAGCTTTGGGATGCAAACAGCGGAAATTTAATTCATACATTTTCCGGCTTTGACGATGCCCGTTCTGTTTGCTTTAGCCCTGATGGTTCTGTTTTAGCGGGAGCAGGCGATTCCAAAATAATGCTTTGGAGAGTTAGTGATAAAAGTTACATACGAACATTAGAAGGCGCCACCGGTGTTACAATTACAATTATCCGTTTCAGCCCAGATGGTTCAATACTTGCATCAGGCACCGGAGAAAGAACTGTGCGGTTGTGGAATGTAAGCGATGGTTCTCTGATAAGAAACTTAACAGGCCCAACAGGAACAGTTTGGTCTCTTGCTTTTTCGCCTGATGGAAAAACTTTGGCCAGTGGCGGTGGAGGAGAAGTTTCAGAAAGTTATGATAACCTTGTAAGAATCTGGAATGTGAATGACGGCTCACTGCTTAAAACCTATGATGCAAATACTATTTTAACCTGGTCGCTTGAATATGATAAAACTGGTGATAAACTCAGTTGCGGAACGCATGAAGGCAATGTAGTTACCTGGAATAATGCATCCGGTAATGTTATAAGCACCGTTCAGGGTGAAAGAATATCGTATAACTTTTCTTCTACTTATATCGCATCTGCAACAGGTTCTCAAATTAATATTTGGGATGCCCATACCTACCTTCCGCTTCTTAATTTTTCCTCTCAAACCGACGCGGTTTATGGATTAGCCTTCAGCCCCGTAACAAATAACCTTGTCACAGGTAGCTATGATAAATCAGTTAAAATGTGGTCGTTTCATGGCGGATGGATTGTTATTGAGTAAAGCAATTCTTAAACTTCGTTTATTGTATTGCCTGATGCTGAATAAAAGGTGCGAACTTCGCCAAGACACCTTGAACACTTCTCTTAACTGAGGAATTATTTAAACTCTGATAATTGTAAGAAGGAATAATTATTGCCCTGAGGTATTGTTGTGAAAATAATATTACTGATATCAATTTTAATGATGACATATCCCGGCAAAAGGCAGGTACTGATATTTTATACTGACCAGGGAAGTGCCTTAAAGAAAAAACAGGTTGCTTTGCTGGAACAAAAGCAGTCGCAGATAAAGGAAAGAGATATTGAAGTGCACGTGTATAAAATAAAAGATGATAAAGCAACTGTTGCCAAATGGAAAGTACCTGCATCAGCAAGCTTTGAGTTTATATTGGTTGGAAAAGATGGTGGTGAAAAACTTAGGGCAGACACCGTTGTTGGCATGCAACAACTATTTTCTGTAATTGATGCAATGCCTATGCGTAAAGATGAAATGAAGCAAAGCAGGTAAATAGAGGGTTACAACTTTCATATCGCTAAGCCGAAGTTGCAAACTTCGCTGAACACCTGAACACTTCTTTGAGTTGAGGAAATTCTTTTAATTTACATTTTACAAACTTTCTCTGAAGCCCATTTCAGTATGTAGCCGAACATCAACATTAACTACATTATCCTTACTTATCATTTTCAATCTCAAATACATGTTGATTATTTACAGGCAATATGCCTAACTGCAAATTTGAAGGCATGTCTTTTTGATGATACAAACGGATTGTTGCGCTTTTAAAATCTTCCGGCCTGGCCTTATAAATGTCTTCAAACATTTGAGGGTTCATATCAACCAGGGGAAACCAGGAACTCTGTACCTGGAGCATGATCCTATGCCCTTTTTTGAAAGTGTATAAAACGTCCGGTACATGAAAGCTGACCATTGCAGGTTTACCTGGTGTAAATGGTTCAGGTATGGTGAAACTGTTGCGGTATTTTCCCCGCATGATTTCAGCACGCACCAACGCCTGGTAACCGCCTGCTGAAACTATTTTATCATCTATCTTATAATTGCTCATAGTATCAGGATACACATCAATCAGCTTTATTACAAAGTCTGCATCAGTACCTGAAACTGAAACAAAAAGGTTGGCCTGCACAGCTCCGGCAAGTGTTATATTGCTATCCAGCAATGGGGTTTCAAACGTGAGCACATCAGATCTTCCTGAATCGAAACGCTGATCATCATCCATATAGGTTATACCCCTGTCTTCACGCACACCACCTTCGTAAGGAACAGGTTTATCAGGGTTAGAAATATATTCATTGTAAGCATTTTTAGCTGCCGGTGGTGTAAAGCTTATTGCATTGCTGTCGTTAAAATAAAGTTTTGCTGGAACGATATTCTTTGATGGCCATTCGGTGAAAGTGTTCCACCTGTTGAGGCCAACATCATATAACAATGCTTCTGGCAAAGAAGGCATGGGCGCATCTTTTAAATAGTGCATAAAGAAAGGAAACTGTACATTTTTTTGAAACCATCTGCTTGTATTGAAACCGAAAGGAATATCACCAAGATGATTCATATTAAAACCTGCCCAGCCGCCGTGATTCCAAGGACCCATCACAAGGAAATTCTGATTGCCCGGATTTTTATGCTCGATGCTTTCATATGTAT
>CAZZXW010000176.1:0-6858 GCA_964658095.1 uncultured Parafilimonas sp.
TCACCTTTCTTGCGCCACTTTAAAAAATCAAGGCTGTACAAATGTGTTTGTTTGATGATCTCTGTAATTTTCCTGGAAGGTATTTTACCTAACAAAGATTCCGGATGCACTTTAGCACGATATAAAACTTCATTGCGGATAATGTTGCCAACACCTGAAAAGATTTTTGCATCTAAAAGCAAATCGCCTATTTGTGTATCTTCTTTTTTCTCCATCACAACATGCTTCACATATTTAGGATCCCATTCATCAGAAAGCATATCAAGCCGCCAGTCATATACTTCACTCAAAGGCTCATCAATAAATTTTATAGAACATACATAGCAGTTAAGTTCACCGTTATCAAACACTAAAGAAAGCTTGGCATTAATAGTTTTTGTTGCACTGATTTTATAAGAACCAAACAAACCAAAATGTATCCATAAAGTAAAGCCATCAAAGCATACTAAAAAGTGTTTGCCCCAGGTTTTGAAATCTTTTACTTTTTTATGCAGCATGCGTTTATGGTTAAACTTCCCATAACCTTTTACATGCTGTACTTCTTTGCCTTTAAACGGTTGTACCTCTTCTTTTAAAATAACCAACGATGGGCCTTCCATTATAAATTGATAATTGTTTTATCCCATATTATGAAACACTTTGCTTACATCTTCATCTTGCTCAAGCCGTTCAATCAGTTTGCTCACATCTTCAGCAGCCGTTTCATCAACCGGAACCGTAGTAGAAGGTATCCATTCCAGCTCTGCGCTTAAAGGTGTAATGCCTTTATCTTCCAGCGCTTTTTGAAGCCTTCCAAAATCAGTAAAAGCACAACGTAAAACAATTATAGTGTTATCATGATCATCCACACTTTCACCCATTTCTTCCAAACCAAAATCAATCAGTTCAAATTCTAATTCATCTATATTCAAGCCTTCTGGCTTTAACTTAAACACACCCATTTTTTTAAACTGAAAACTCACACTGCCGCTATTGCCTAATGCGCCGCCACCTTTATTAAAATAGCTCTTCACATTCGCTACTGTGCGCACATGATTATCTGTTGCTGTTTCAACTAACAACGCTACACCATGAGGTGCATAACCTTCGTACAGAATCTCTTCGTAATTCTCCATGTCTTTGCCGGTTGCACGTTTAATGGCAGCTTCAACACGGTCTTTCGGCATGTTCACACTCTTTGCATTTTGCATGCAACGGCGTAAAGCCGGGTTCGTTGCAGGGTCAGGCCCGGCAGCTTTTACAGCAATGGCAATTTCCCTTCCTATACGTGTAAACTGTTTCGCCATCCTGTCCCAACGCGCAAACATGGTGGCTTTTCTAACTTCAAAAATTCTTCCCATAACTTAATAAAACTTTTTAGGGCTTGCAATGTAAATAAAGTTTACGGTTGGTTTAAAAGGGATACGCTTTATAAATTTTAGGTGATGTATTAAATTGAACTTCTTATATACTGTTTCCTTCCATCAATAAAATCTTAAGAAAGCAGAAAAGAGTTTTGAGAATTTACTTCAATCTGTTAGTTTTAAAACTTATAACCTTAATGATGTTTATGAGAAATTATCATCTTTATTTTAAAGCAGTAGTAACATGTATGTTATCAGCTGTTTTATCAGTTTATGTAAATGCACAAACAAAGCTGCTGCGCTTTCCTGATGTATATGGCGACCGCATTGTGTTTACCTATGCAAGTGATTTATGGACCGTTTCAACAAGCGGTGGCATGGCAACTCGGCTTACTGCACATCCTGGTATGGAAGTGTTTGCAAAGTTTTCGCCGGATGGTAAATACATTGCTTTTACAGGGCAATATGATGGTGATGAACAGGTGTATGTTATACCATCAACAGGTGGTGTGCCAAAGCAGTTAACGTTCTATCCCGCAAAAGGGCCACTAACACAACGCTGGGGTTATGATAACCAGATTATGGGCTGGAGCACAGATGGTAAATCAATCATATTCCGTTCTCAAAGAGATTCATGGACGTTGCCAGAAAGCCAGTTATATTCTGTGCCGGTGACAGGCGGCGCTGCAACAGCTTTGCCTATGCCTGAAGCTGGTTCTGGAGATTTTTCACCTGACGGAAAGAAGATAGTTTATTCACCACGAACAAGAGATTTTCGTTCCGAAAAACGTTACAGCGGTGGTGAAGCAAACACTTTATACATCTTCGATATGAGCACGAATGATGCAAAGAAAATATCAGAAGGTGAAAGGGCAAGCCGTGATGAAATGTGGATAGGCGATAAGATTTATTTCAATTCAGATAAAGATGGCAAGTTTAATTTATATACTTATGACATTGCATCGGGCAAAACAGACCAGGCAACTTTTTTTAAAGACTGGGATGTGCGCTGGCCATCTTCAGATGAACAAAATCAAATTGTGTATGAACGCAATGGTGAGCTTGAAATATTCAATACACAAACCAATAAATCTAACAAATTAAATATTATTGTGCCTGATGACGGCGTGTATAAAAGGCCACACACATTAAACGTTGCTGATTATATTCAAAGCACTGCGCTTTCGCCAAAAGGTGAGCGTGTATTAATTGAAGCACGTGGTGATATATTTTCTGTTCCGGCAGAAAAAGGGATAACCCGCAATCTTACACATTCATCAGATGCACATGAAAAATTTCCAAGATGGTCGCCGGATGGTTCGCAGGTTGCGTTTATTTCTGATAAAAGCGGTGAAGAAGAAGTATGGATTACCGCACAGGATGGTATGAGTGCTCCTCAGCAATTAACAACAGGCAGCAGTGCACAACATTCTGCTCCTGAATGGAGCAGCGATGGCAAAAGAATTGTTTATGCTGATAAAGATGGTAAGGTTTACATACTCACTATCGCAACAAAAAAAGTAATACAAATTGTTGATGCGCCAAGAGGGCAGGTGGATGATTATGAATGGTCACCAAAAGGTAATTATCTCGCTTTTAGTTTTGTTGGTGGAAATAATTTTTCTTCAGTTTATGTATATGATGTAAACAATAATAATTTGAATAAGGTAACAGATTCAATGTTCAATTCATACAATCCAACCTTTGATCCATCAGGTGATTATTTATATTATTTAAGTGATCGTGAATTTGCGCCGCTGATATCGGGTGTTGAATTTAATTATGCAACCAATCGCGGTACTATGATCTATGCAATGGCTTTAAGAAAAGATGTAAAAAACCCTTTCCCGCAAGAGTCTGATGAAGTTGCCGTTGCCACGAATGAAGAAGAAACACCAAAGCTTGAACCACCGGTTGTAAAACCACCGCAAGATGAAAAAGAAGTAAAGAAAATAAATGGTAAAGTTGATTCAACAAAAATCAAACCTGCTCCTGATAAAAAAAATACCGTTTCTGCAAAGCCTGAAATCATCGATTTTGATGGCATCACTAACCGTGTAACACGTGTGCCCGTAGCTGCCAATAATTACAATGGACTTTCTGCAAAAACAGGCTATCTTGTTTATATAGTTAGCCCGCCCTTTTATTATGGGCGTGATGCTGAAACACAACCATCAGTGCGTATCTATTCAATCAAAGACCGCAAAGAATCTACGCTTGCAGAAAATGCAGGCGGCTATTCTCTTTCACGTGATGGTTCAAAATTGCAGACAACAACTTTCTCACCAGCTATTAGCATAAGTATTTTAGATGCAGTGCCTGGCGGCGATAAAAGCAGTAAGCCTGTTTCAACCGCTGGCCTTGTTACAGAAGTAAATCCTGAACAGGAATGGGTGCAGATTTTTAATGAAGTATGGCGCCGTTACCGTGATTGGTTTTATGTTCCAAACATGCATGGTTATGATTGGGTGAAAATAAGAGATGAATATAAAACATGGTTGCCGTATGTGGCGCATCGTGCAGACTTAAATTACCTTATTTCAGAAATGATTTCAGAGCTTGTTATTCAGCATGCATACATTGCCGGGGGTGATTTTCAAATGCCAGACAGGCCAAAGGTTGCATTGCCGGGCGCAAGGTTTGAGATAGATAAAGCAGCCAACCGTTATCGCATCAGTAAAATTTTTGCTGGCGAAAATGAAGAAGATATCTATCGCTCACCACTTACAGAAACAGGCGTTGATGCAAAGGTTGGCGATTACATTTTACAGGTGAACGGCGAAGATGTAACTGCTGATAAAGATATTTATGAGTACCTGCGTAATAAAGCAAACGGGCCTGTAACATTGCTCATTAACAGCACTCCCAAAACAGCAGGGGCAAGAACTATAACGTACAAGCCCATCACAAATGAAGGCAATCTTATTTACCTTGATTGGGTTAATGGTAACCGCAAAAAAGTGTCAGACATGACTAACGGGAGAGTTGGTTACATTCATATTCCTGATATGGGTGCTAATGGCATACGTGAATTTATAAAATGGTATTACCCGCAATTGAATAAAGAAGGAATGGTGGTTGATGTGCGTGCTAATGGCGGAGGCAATGTATCCCGCATGCTGATTGAACGTTTGAGCCGTAAAATTTTAGCTGTTGATTATTCACGCACTTCGGATGCACCTTCCACTTATCCTGATGGCGCTTTTGGCGGTGTGTTAGATGCAATACTCAATGAGAACTCTGCTTCAGATGGCGATATATTTCCTTACATGTTCAGGCAGGCAGGCTTGGGTCCGCTTATTGGCAAACGCTCTTGGGGCGGTGTTGTTGGCATAACAAATCATGGTGATTTAATTGATGGTGGCGAAGTGAATGTTCCTGAATTTGGTTTGGTTGATATGCAGGGCAAATGGGTCATTGAAGGCCATGGTGTTGATCCTGACATTGAAGTGGAAAACGATCCTAAATCTGTTATTGCCGGCCACGATCCGCAGCTTGAACGTGCAGTTGACGAGATCATGAAAAAAATAAATAATGCTGTTAAGTTACCGGCAAGGCCAGCGCCGCCGGTGAAGACGCCTTAAACAATTTTAATAATAAAAGAGCGCTTAGTTTGTTAAGCGCTCTTTTAATCATATAAAACTTTAAAAATTATCTTTATTCGCCAATTGCCCACAAGCTGCATCAATATCTTTTCCACGGCTTCTTCTTAATCTTGCATTTACACGATTGGTTTCTAAAAACTTCATGAAATTTTCAACCGTTGCTTCATCAGGCTTTGCAAACCTTGCACCATCAATAGGATTGTATTCAATAATATTTACCAAATCTGCCGGCACCTGCCTGTAAATTTTTACAAGCTCTTCTGCATCTTTTTGAGCGTCATTAAAATTCCTGAATAAAATGTATTCAAACGTTACTTCATTATTGGTTTGCTTATAAAAATAATTTAACGCTTCAATCAAAGACTTAATGTTGTTCGTTTCATTGATGGGCATTATTTCATTGCGCTTTTTATCATTGCCTGCATGTAATGATAAAGCCAATTTAAACCGCACTTTATCATCACCTAATTTCTTAATCATCTTTGCAACACCAGCCGTTGAAACGGTAATGCGCCGCTGGCTCATGCCCATTCCATCTGACGCAGAAATTTTATCAATAGCACGCAATACATTATTATAATTCAGCAATGGTTCGCCCATGCCCATGAAAACAATGTTGCTTAAATGCTTGTTATGTATTCTTTCGCTTTGTTCATTAATCAAAGCAACCTGGTCGTATATTTCATCAAAGGTCAGATTGCGTTCACGCTCCATTTTTCCGGTTGCACAAAAAGAACAATTTAAACTGCAGCCGATCTGCGAAGAAACACAAGCCGTTTTCCTGTCTTCTGTTGGTATTAAAACACCTTCTACAAAATGATTATCGAAAGTTTTGAAACGAGTTTTCACCGTTCCATCTTCGCTGTATTGTGTTGTGTTAATGGTTAATGCAGGCAAAGAAAAATGTTCAGCCAGTTTCAGCCTTAATTCTTTGCTGATGTTTGTCATGGCATCAAAACTACCGGCATGTTTTTGCCAAAGCCATTCATATACCTGTTTTGCACGAAACTTCTTTTCATCAAGTTCAGCAAAATAATTCTGTAATTCATCAAGGCTTAAGTTTCTAATGTTTGTTTGCTGTGCAGAAATCATTCTGCAAAGATAAGTTGAGTTGTAATTCTCAACCGTTAAACACAATAACGTTAGTAAACTATTCTACAGGATAAGTACGATGTCGTGATTTATTTACTTTCAATGAGCTTTTTTAAATTCTGCAAGCTCTCATCAATTTGTTTACCTAGCATTTTTTTAAAAATAGGCGCAAACAAAGACATTGGAAATTTGGTTGGGCTTTCAAAAGTCCAGCTTACGGATGTTGTATCGCTATCTACTTTTTCTGTTATAAAACTTGATTGTGCTATGTTCTGCATAGGCCGCTTAAATCGTAGCTCATAATCAATCCGTGTATCTTCTGAAAGATTTTTTATTTCCTGTTCGCCAGCGCCAACATTTTTATTCTTACTATCCCAGCCATAAATAAAACCCTGCGTACCATCAATACCTGTGTAAGTCTTTTTTGCATCCGGGTCTTTCATATTCCATACACTAAATTGATCCTGGTGCTTTACCTGTTTTAAAAATTCATATACTTGATGTACATCTTTATTTATTGTAACTTTTTTTTCAATAAACATTTTATTTGCCATGATAATTTATTTTAAGGATGTAATATAAACTTAGCGATTTTTGTTTAATCAATACTACTTACAATTTATAAAACAGATGTATGGAAAAGTATCCAAACGTTAACTGGCCTGAAGCTGTAAAACCTTTATTAAAAAAATATAAAAACGAAAAACATCCGCTGGAATATAAAAATACTTACCAGTTAATTGTGATGGTTGTGTTATCTGCGCAGGACTCAGATAAACATATTAACAAGATTGCACCGGCAATATTCAAAGCTTTTC
>CAZZXW010000177.1:0-6811 GCA_964658095.1 uncultured Parafilimonas sp.
AGAGTCATCACTTAGAGAATGAAAATCATCTGTAAAATTTTTTTCTTTAGAAGGTTGTAAGAAATAAAACAAGGCAGCAATTATTAATGCAATAATTATCAATACAGCAACTATGTTTATTCTTTTTGGTTGCGGTTTTTCAATAACAGTTTTATTATTTGAAGCATGTTGTTCTTTATACTGAAACCAATATGGAAAGTGGCTTGCTGTTGATTTACGTTCAGTTTCCGTAATATAAGGAGCATTTAAAACGTAACGCGCCAAAGAATCTAATGTGGCAACAGATGGATTTTCTTCTTTGTTGCCGCTATCATCTAAAACAAAAAATGAATAATTTTTCAGGCTTTTCCAGCCAACAACTAAACCTGTTTTTTCAAAAACCTGGTTATACAAAGCTTTGCTTTCTGTTTCTGTAAGTGGTTGTTGCAATGCATGGCCAAAGCATTTTTCAGTCACTTCTTTAAACAAAACCACAAATACTTTTTTACTCGCGGCATCCATAATTATTTAATGTTTACGCGGTTTCCGCTGCGTTTACGCAAGGTTTCCGTTGTGCTTCTGCATCCGGCATTTTAATAAAAGCAGTTTTACATTTCAATCACGAAAATATGAAGTACATAATTGCCTTTCTGTTTTGCTTTTGTTTTGCATCAACGTTTTGCCAACAATTACAATTGCATTATGATCCACGCCACACAATTGATCCATTGCACAACGCAAAAAATTTCACCACACTGTATTTTGAATATTTTAAAACGCAGGATTCCGGCAAAGCTTTTTTTAAGCCCGGTTCTTTTCTATTAAAAATGCAGGCTGATTTTTTAGGCGAACAAAGCAACATTGGAAAATTTTATATGCAGGTTTCTGAAACTTTCCGTTGCTGGCAGCCAAAGATTTTTCTAAATGTGCAATACAGCGGCGGCTTAGGAATTACTGTGCCGAAGGAATACAGTTATTATATTAATAATACATTTTCGTTGGGCCTGGCTTATCCTTTTAAATGGAAGAATGCTTACTTAAGCAGCGTTATAAATTATAAGTATATTCCGTATAAAAAATCAAGCTCTGATTTTTTATACACGTTGTACTGGTGGAAAGGGGTAAGTAATTATAAGCAGGAATTTTCTGGCGATTTTTCTATCTGGACTGAAAATAAAAATCATGGTGATGATTTTACAAAAACGATGCACGGAAAGCGATTCTTTTTCTTTGCAGAGCCGCAATATTGGTATAATCTGAACAAACAATTTTCAATCGGTACGAAAGTAAATATGTATTATCATGTAAATATTGATGATAACATTTTGCAGGTTTATCCAACTATTGGTGTGCGATGCAAGCTCTGAAAACTACATTTTCGGTTGCTTTTCTACTAAATATTTCCAGTAACGCTTTGGCATGTGTTGAATATGCAGTTTCATGTTTTTTCTTGCTTTGATGTTTACATTATCAAAATAAGTTTGCCATAAAGATTGGTATAAATCTTCCTTCTCATCATAAATAGTTTGTAATGATTCTTTGTCTTTTATGTCTTCAGCAAAGTTGATGAACACTTCGCTTACGATTTCTTTATCATAATGCAAACCATACTTGCGGCGCACATCATAAATAAGCCAGCGCTGATCTGCGTAACGGTCTTTGAAATGTTTTATAATTAGAGGCAACACATTATAATCAGGTTGCACAATTGCATAATACAATTCATCTTTTGTTTTTTGAAAACGAATAAATGCTTTCATGCGATGCTTTTCACGGTCCACTTTATGTGATGTCTGATGCACCGTTAAAACATCCGCGTTTGCATAATTTCTTTCAATAGAATTTTTAGATTCAATAACATATTGTACATACCGCAATAACACATTTTCTATTCCAGGCAACTCTGATAAAAATGTTTTATAAAGATTAGTAAATGTTTGTTGTGTGATTTTTTCTTTAAGTTTTTTGATAACCCGCTCTGCTTTGCTTTTATCTGCATAAACAATGTGCGCACCAAACAAACTGATGTTCGCCTGATCTTCTTTTTGAATTAAAGGTTCAGCAATTTTATATTCATATACTTCAAATACAGCCGTTAAAAAATTTTCGAAGCTACCATTATAAATTACTGTCTGAACCATGATTTTGAAGGATTGTTTGGATTATTAGATTGAATACAAGCGTTTAAATTTTTGAATCACATAATTTATAAAAATCTACCCAAATCCCGGTTCAGGTTAAAACATTTTTATCTGCTGTGAAAAATTTGGCTTGTATTTACTGTTGCATTCATTAACGATGAAATCTTTTATCTGCATCGGCTTATATTCTTTCAAACGGGTATCGGTAGTTGTAATGAAATATTTTGCACGGTTAACTGCAATGCCAATCTTCTTTAAGCTATCAAGATTTAGTTTATTAAATTTTCTTGCTGCGCAAATTTTTTGTGCCGATTGAATTCCGATGCCAGGCACACGCATAATCTGCATGTAATCTGCTTTATTTATATCAAGCGGAAATAAATGCATGTTGCGCAAAGCCCAGTTCAATTTCGGGTCAATCTGCAGATCAAGCAACGGATCTTCAGGCGTTATAATTTCATCAACAGAAAAATGATAATTACGCATAAGCCAGTCTGCCTGGTATAAACGGTTTTCACGAATCATAGGCACCGGCGTTCCAATTGCGGGCAAACGATAATCATTGCTTATGGGCACATAACCGGAATAATACACACGCCGCAAATGAAATTTTTTGTAAAAGAAATGCGACATGAATAATATCTGCAAATCGGTTTCAGGTGAAGCGCCAATTACCATTTGCGTGCTTTGACCAGCCGGTGCAAACATGGGCGCTTTCTTAAATAATTTTTTCTCTTCTTTATGTTGAATGATAGCATTGTTTAAATACTTCATCGGCTTCAGCATATCATCACGGTTCTTATCAGGCGCTAATAATTTCAGGCTTTCTTTAGTTGGCATTTCAACATTTACGCTTAAACGGTCAGCGTATAAAGCTGCTTCCTTCATCAGTTCATCACTGGCACCGGGAATTGTTTTAAGATGAATATATCCGTTGAATTTATGTTCTGTCCGCAGCTTCTTTGCAACCAGCACCAAACGTTCCATTGTATAATCAGCATTTTTAAAAATGCCCGAACTTAGAAACAAACCTTCTATGTAGTTGCGGCGATAAAAATTCATCGTTAAATCAACTACTTCCTGCACCGTAAATGCAGCGCGTTTTATGTCGTTGCTTTTGCGGCTTACACAATAAGCACAATCATAAATGCAAAAATTAGTAAGCAGGATTTTTAATAACGAAACGCATCTGCCATCTTCTGTGTAAGCATGGCAAATTCCATTTGATGCATTGCCTAAACCTTTGTTTTCATTCTTTCTCTTGCTGCCACTGCTGGCACAGCTTACATCATATTTAGCAGCATCAGCAAGAATAGAAAGTTTTTCACTGATTCGTTCACTCATTACTCAAAATGATAGCATAAAATTACTAAAAATTTTGGTAATAGATACTTGATGTTTTTAATTACTGTACAACAACTTTTGCTTTCATGTTTGTATGAATACTGCAATGGTATGCGAATGTGCCTGCAGTTGTAAAAGTTTTAGAATAAGTGCCATTAGGTGTGATGTTGCCGCTATCAAAAGTTCCATCATCTGCAGTAACTGTATGTGCAACTGCATCATTGTTCGTCCATGTAACACTTACGCCTTTACTAACAGTTAAACTTGTTACTGAAAAAGCAAAGTTTTTAATTGAAACGCTGTTGGTTGTGCCTGTTCCGCCAGTGCCGCCGGAATCGTCATTATTTTTACTGCATGCAATAAAAACTGAAGTAAGTATTAAAGCTGTAAGACCAAATAAAATCAATTTTCTAATTATGTTCTTTTTCATAAAGAATTTTGATTCATAAAACCCTTGTATTAAAATAAAGGTTGCCTGGCGATATTTATATTGAATTGACAATGAATGATAAACTTTATTTGTTTTGTTTATGATTTGTTAGTCATCGTCTTAATTTCGGTTTATAAAATGTAATAGATGAAACCTTGTGAAGCAAAAGCAATAGCACTTTCATTTGAAGGCACAGATGAAAAGCCGCATTTTAACCGCACTGCTTTTACAGTAAAGAAAAAAATATTTGCTACGCTTTCTTATGAAGACAGAACACTGAATTTAATGTTCACGCCGCAACTGCAAATTATTTATTGTCCGCCTGAAAGTGATGTGATATTTCCTGTTCCTAATGGTTGGGGAAAGAATGGTGCAACAACTATCAATCTTGATAAAGCAACAAAAAAGTTAGTAAAGTCTGCCTTGGAAGAAGCTTATAACTTGAGGAAGGGAAAGTGATTATTAAAAAAGTGTATTGAGATTTTTTTCGCTTACAAATGTTGGTTTAATCAAATTCAATCCGCATGCTGCGTTCAACTTATCAACAAGATAAACAGTAAGCTCTGGCGATGTTGCTTCGTTATGCATGTGCATAAAGAAATATATATCATTAATGCCTTTGTTTAACCAGAATTTCATGCGTTCAATCCATGCATCAATGCGTATAAAATCTGTATGATGCAAACTGTTGCCAACATAACGTATAAAAGTTTTTGGCAAGGTTAAATGCATGTGTGCACAATCTCTTCTGCCTGCTGTATCAGTAATAACAGCACCGATATTCATTTCACGTAACGTTTCAAATAATTCTTTGCTGATGTCTTCTGTAAACCAATCGGGATGGCGTACTTCTAAAAAGAATTGTATGTCTGTTGGTAATGATTTTAAGAACGCAAACAACTCATCTTTACGCTTGGGAGAGTAAGCATCACTAACCTGAACAAACATTGGCCCCAGATGTTCTTCAAACGCAACGATGCCGCGTAAAAATTCATTCAATATAAAATTTTTGCCGGTAAGTTTTCCAAAATGTGTAATGCCTTTATACATTTTTGGACAAAACAAAAAATCTTTACCGTTTGCTTTTTCTCTCCATTTTGCAATGCCATTTGCACCGTAAATTTTATAATGTGTTGCATTTAATTCAATGCAGTTATAGTGTTCAACATAGTGCTGCAGAAAATCTTTTTCTTTTGTTTTCGGAGGATAAAGTGTACCAACCCATTCAGGCCTTCCCCACTTAGCACAACCCACATATACTTTGGCATCTTGTTTTCTTTTGCCTTGAAGAATTTGCTTATTGAACGACGGTTCTTTTGGCAAACGAAAATCAACCTTATCTAATTCTTCCGGTTCAACGCGGCCAAATTCCATAAATTATTTTTACTAAGATAGAATGTAATGAGAATAGAATTATAATCACGTCAATACTTAAACTCTGCTTTATCTTTTGCAATTTTCTCTTTAAAAAATTTACGGAAGTTTTCATCGGCTCCTACAAATAAATAAATGTAATCGCCGCGTTCTCTTGCATAAAAATTTGTAACACTATCAACCTTTATTACTGATTGAAAACCTTTTGCCCAGTCATGTTGCTTTTCATTTGGATCATCAGTTACCAAAATAAAATTTTGTATGTTGATGTTTGGGGGAATCCAGTATAAAAAGCTTGCATTGTCGCTGTAAGCTTGCGGCAAATGATACTTAGGCGCATAATAATTAACTGCGCCAGCCATCCCATAATTATTACAAAAGATAAATACATTTTTCTTTGATGAATCGTCAAGCATTGAATAAGCTTTGGCAACTTTCTGGGTCATTTCTTTCCAGCCCAACATATCAGAAAAATCCTGCGGCAGCGGATGATTTTTTTGATCTTCCCATTTTAAAGCGCCGGTATTTTCAAGATGCCATTGTATATAAGTATTGGCAAGTTGTTTCGGCGGAAATACAGGTAAGCCAATTGGTATCATGTAGACACCTATCACAACAGAAAAAATTATGAATGCATAACGCAACATTTTTCTTTTAATTGATGTAAATTTTTCAAGCTGCACTGCACCGAACGCAAACAATACAGGATAGACACCAAGCGCATAATAATTTTTTCCATGGCCCAGCAGTAATAGCATAATAACAAACACATAAGCTAAACCAATGAAGCGATATTGTTTTGAAAACAAGCAAAAGAATAAACCGGTAAGCCAGATAAAAACACAAGGCAGGTTCATCAGCAATTGATCAATTAAAAAGCGGACCGGATTTATGTATTGAAGTTGCGTTTGCTGCAGCTCATTCATGTGGAAAATAACCGGAAAATGATTTTGATATTGCCATATAATATTCGGTAAAAAAATAAGCAACCCAATTAATGAAGCGAACCAAAAATGTTTATTTAAAAAAATTGTGTGATGCTTTGTAAGCAATAAACTCAATAAAATACTTGTTGTATAAAATGCAACCGAATATTTACTCATCATGCCAATACCAACACTTACACCAAATAAATACAACCATTTATTTTCTTTTGTTTGAACAAAGCGAACGATGCCGAAAGCAATTAATGTCCAGCATAAATTTTCAGGTGGATTTGGCTGAAATAAAAAGAATAATCTTAGATAGACACCAAAAATAAAAGGCAGAAATAAAAGTATTAATGCGAATGCTTTGCCACCTAATGATTGAACAATCTTACCGCAAATAATAAAAATAGCAGCACCCATTAATGATGGAACAAGCTTGATCCAAAACATACCATCGCCTAAAAAATGTATAATCCATGCAAACACGGAAAGTACTGGCGGCACTTCCATAAAACCCCAGGCAAGATGATGGCCTTCTGCTAAGTATAACATTTCGTCGCGGTGCAGCTCATATACATCATTTTGCAAAAAATATGGAATGATGATTTTTAGCA
>CAZZXW010000178.1:0-6763 GCA_964658095.1 uncultured Parafilimonas sp.
CTTCAGCTCCTGAAGCTTCTCGTACGTTTTAATTAATAACAGATCTGTTGAAGCTTTTGGATAACATAACCGGAAACTATCCAATAAACAAATGAGGCAATACGCATACGTTTCAGGTTCACCATTTTTCATCACCTCCATTATCTCAACCATAAACTTTTGTAATGGCTGACGAAAGCTTCTGTGTATGCCAAACCTTTCATCACTGTATTCGGCAACGGCATCTTTTATTTGCTCCAATGATTTATGCATGATGCTTATTTATTAATTCCCTGGCAATAATTTCAGCATCTTCTACCTGCACCCAGGCAATAACCATAGCACCGTTATACTCACTGTTATCTGAAATAAAATGATTGGCATTTGTTTTTGGAGCAAACTCGCCAAACACCAAAAAACGTTTTCCGTTTTTATCGAGCAAACAGATGTACATACCAGGCACCATTGGTTTATTACTCGGGAATGCAGGTGTGAAGTGTTCAGCGCTGATCATAAGTTTGTATAATCTGTTTGAGCGCTTGTTTTTGCTGTGGCCAATGCTGTATTAATACTTGATAATGCTGTAGCACAAATAGTATCATACGCTGACTGGCCAAGGAGTGTCTTTAAAGCTTGAGGCGATATTTTTTCATCACTGTCAGTGGCATTTGTGATTCGTATATTGACTCTCGTACCGGAAAGTGTGATAGCTGCCTGAGCATTGTTAATTGCAGCAATCTTTGCTTTATCAGCATTTGCTGAATTGAGTTTGTTGTCATCCATGATTGTTGTTTTATAATGATTAAAAAATTAGCTTAAATCTTGTTGTGACAATACCTGCGTGAGGATGGATTCTGTGCGCTCCTGGCGCATATGTTTTTCCTGCCAAAAGAAAATCTGCCGCATGTAATTGTTCAACACTGGCTGTTCTGCTTCCCACGTTTCTTTTACTTTTTTTACACCGCATGTAATGAGGTTTAATTCTTCAGCGTAACGAGTAAGTATGCCACGTTGCATATCGAAAGGCAGGTGATGAAACTTAAGGTCCCATCCAAACAACTCTTGCCAGTTATTTTCTTTTTTATATTGATCAATCCAGTCCTGGAAGTAATGCATGGCATGCGGATACTTCACCTGCAGGTCGTTAAAGAAATTTTCTTTTGTGAGGTTTTGCATAAGATCAATTTTGTTTTATTCGTTGACTGATTAATTCCGTTGCCATCATCAGCTGATAATGTTCACGAGGGTGATTGAGTGCGATCTCTTTTAATTCACCAGGTGTTATATTTCTTAATGTGAGATCATCTTTGAAAATGCTTATCTGCGCACAATTAATGCATATTGAAATGCATCCGGCTTGTGGCGTCGCTTCTTCATTTATTGAAGTATGCATTTCCTGCTTATGCCCGCAGTTGCAACAAAAAATTGCTGCAGATCTTTCTGTTGTCATGTATGTAGATTCTGGAGCGGAAAGAATGATTCGAACATTCGACCTTCAGTTTGGAAAACTGATGCTCTACCACTGAGCTATTTCCGCTTATTAAGCCATTCCGTAGAAACGGAACAGCGTATCGCATCAACGATTGCCATATGAAAAAATACTTCGTTGCGGGGACAGGATTCGAACCTGCGACGTACCAGCTTATGAGGCTGATCTTCTACCACTGAATTACCCCGCGTATATCACTCTAAAAAATCTTTTAATTCAGGATTGAGTTTAATCAATCCGCTTTCTTTTTTAATTAACTCAAGCGTGTTTAAAATGGTTATTGCATTTGCTACACCTCCGGATGTTGATGAATACTTTGTTGGTGTGTTATCAACCAATTCTTCTCGTGTGAATTGATTGTTGGGATGTTGCAACAACACATCAAAGATTTCTCTTTCACATTTGCCTAGCTGCGATTTAAAAGTGTCAATTGAATATGCTTTATGTACCACATTGCCGATCCAGTTATACAAATCAACATTTGTGTTAACACCAATTCTATCACCATACTTTTTAATTAAACCGCTTGTATTCAATTCTGTGAATGCATTAGCAACGCCACCTGATGTAAGTCTGTAATTCGTGGCGATACATATTTGAGGTTTAGTGAATGATCGACTTGAATATTGAGCCAAAAACATCAAAATCGTTTTTGCGCATTTACCCAATTTTCTTTCTTGTGTTTCATTGGCTGGAATCGCTATAACTGGTACCGCCAGCTCAATTTTATTTTTTGTTTCTGTTACTTTAAGCTTTGATAAATCAAGCTTTTTATTACTGAAAAATTTCGCAATGTCCTGAATCTGTTCAGCAAGCTTTACGAGGGTTTGCGCATTTTTAAAATTGTACGCATATAAATCATCGAGTTCCTTTTTGTATGAAGCAGCCAATTTTTTTGATTCGGCTAAATCTTGTGTTAGTTGTGGATTTACTTTTTGTGATAATGCGTCTCTTAATTTTTCGGGACTATGCGTTTTCGTTGCTTCTTTTGGCTGCAGTTGCTTGTTTAATTTATCAACAAATGCACCTACATCAATTTTGGTAACTGATGCAATGGATGCATCCTTTTCATTTTTTGTAGGATCAGGATGAAATGTATTTCGCTTTAAAATTTTTATAAGCTTTGGTGCCTGGTTATTTCCTATTGCCCAGCATTCACCTTGCTTTAAATCAGGCAATGATTTAATAATGTCTTTTGCATTATTAACCTGCATCAGCTCTAACCATTTTTGTATAGATGCAATGGAATTTTTCCCAACCTGCCGGTGTAAAAACATCAACGCTGATATTTCAAGTATTGCCTTGTTTACTTCTTCAGCACGTTGATTGATCAATGTATACCCAAGCCTGGCATTTCTGCCCATACGCGCAAGCCGCTCAATTGATGCATAGACTTTTGAATGCTGCGGTTGTAATCGTTGCGGTATAAACTCTGCAGCTTCTTCCAAGAAGATATGACGCAAGCCATGCGTTTTGTTTTCATACATGAGCAGGTCAACAGTTTCCTGCACAACTTTTATCCATGTTGATTTATTAATAAGCTCAGGCGAATACAAATCAATCACAAGGCTTACATTTTCTTTCATAGCCGCACGAACGATATCTTTTGCATTGTTTATGTTTAAAATGATATCGCTTCCTTCACCGCCGGCAACAACAACCGGGTAACCTTTATGTTTGCCGGTGCCAATCTTTAAGTTCTTCCATATACCAACAGGGTCAAAACAGATGATAGAAATTTTATTATCAAGCAACTCTTCAGCAGCTTTCATGGCAGTATATGTTTTGCCGGCATCACGAATACCAAGAATACTGTTGCCCTGGCTTGCATATTGTGCAGCATCTATTGTATATGTTGATGAAAGTTTGAGGCTGCTCATTTAAAATTCTTCTTTAAAGCCAAGTGATAAAATGCTGATGTGTGAAACCTGCAATTGCAGGAATATCTTGTTATAAAAAATCTTTGCTGTATATAAGTAGCGCCAGCGATTTTTATAACGGTCATATTTATCGCCGCTGTAATAATTATAAAACCTGCCGGCTGATGGTTCAATGCTTACATGATCATCCACTGTAACATGATAACCACCGGTGATGCCTAAGCATACGGGCTGATCCTGGTTGATCATATTGATCATATCTGCCTGGACAAAAAATTTATGTATTGCAACGCCAAAAGATGGTTGCACTGTTAATGAATGTGTGGTGGTTAAACCCGCAGCAAATGTTGCATAGGTTTGTGCATCTGATCTTAAACAGAGCGTGGTTAATATGGTTATTAAAACATACTTCATCGTTACTGTGGATTGGTGTTTGAATGTTTGTCTTTTACATATTGCAGCAAGTCTGCATTAACACTGTAAAACCTTTGGGTGTTGTTGTTATCGTCCGTCAGATCATACTCAAAAAAAGTTTCTATTGATGTATGCGTTTTAAAATGATCATCCAGCATTACAGCTTCTTCGTCACTTACTTGTTCTGTAAAAACGCGCTGATATTTTTGCTGGCTGTCAGAAAACTTTAATGTGACCAGGGTAAATGATGCGGCTTTAAAATGTATAATGAGTAGCACGGTACCATACCAACCGGCGCAGAAAACAAGCTCTATGATTAAGCAGCCTAAAAAATAGATTGCAGCATGACTGTGTTTTTTATACGGGCTTTTGTCACTTGAATAAGTAGCCCAGGCAAGCAGCGCTGCAAACACGATACTATAAACCCACAGCCATAAAAAAGGTGTTGATGAAAACATGATTCTAATGTTTGTTTTTATAAATCACTTTTACTCTTTGCGGAAAGCGTTGCCAAAAATTTAAAGCATCTTCCCAATCGCATGTGTGCCAGAAAAACCACTTTTTAATTTCTGCATATTGTGATGTCTTTGTTAGTACTATTCTTAATCGCATGGCTTTTATTTAACAAAGCCGGCGCCTGTTGGCGCCGGCCGTAATGAATACCTCACACTGCTATAGCAGGTGCATTTGTAACCGTGTTACCGGTTAATGCATTCAGTTGCTGTTCATGATATTGTTTTGCGTGGCATACAATCTTTTTCTCTGTTTCATTTCTCCAGTCACTCTTGTGTTCACGCTCACTAAAAATTCTCAACAGCGTTTCATGAAAATGCTTTTTAAATTGTTTTGAAAATGTTGTTGTGATCATATAATTGGTGTTTGATGACATGATGCAGCGCGGCTATACGTTAGAATCTAAAAGCACATAGCCGTTCTTTATTGAAAAGAAATTTTTGATGTTGCTGATGATGTGTTTGATGTTTTTCATTTGTTGATGTTTGATTGTTTGACATTGTTAAGCTGCGTTGTTTTTTACAGCGATGTTTATTAATGTGTCGAGCTTTATGTTGATTGATTCTAAAAGTGTAATTGCTTTTGGGAAAAATTCTAATACACTTTGATGAAATGAGGATGCGCTTACATCATCTGGTTTATTTTGTGTTATTCCTAAGATTTGAAGTACTGCTTGTAAAATCTTAGTTTTATAAATCGGAAAGTTACCTGCCTCTAACTTAGCATACTGCCTTTGGGAGTAAGTCTGGTTAAGCATAGCAGCAACTTTATCAGCGACTTGCTTTTGGGTAAAACCTTGGCCCTTTCGTGCAACAAGTATTTTGTTTACTAATAATTTTTTATTGTTTGTTTGCATTCTATGCTGCGTTATTGAATGATGTGTTTACACTACGCAAGCCCATTAATGTTGGTTTATGAAACCACCAGCCGGTTGGCCCGTAGGCATAAGCATGTTTAGGTAATTCTTTTCTCCACACTTTGTTCTTTAAACTCTCCGGCTTTATGCCGTTTGGATGTTTTGGTGTTTTGAAAAGATTTGCGGCTTCTTCTAATGTTATCCATTCATCTAAAGGCGATGCATTAAGCGGGATAACTTTTGCCTGCTGCATTGTTGCCGGTATATAAAGCCTTTTCATGTTAGTTGATGTTTGTTTGATGGTGTTTTGATGTTATTGGTATTGATTAAAAAAGTTTATGCACTTGTTTTGGTTAACGGATGTTCTATTACAAACTCAGATTCTTTTAAACCTGTAACTTTTTCTATGATAGAAATTACGCCCATGGAAGTAAGCATGTTATCTTCTTCGCGTATCCATTTTTCAACGGTGCGGAACTTTACTCTCATGCCTTGGGAGATAGCAAAAACTAACTCTTCTTCATTACGAAGCCGGTTTAAAAAATCTGGTGTAATAAGTTTTGCCATATTTTATTTATTTTGGACTGACATTAAATGAAACACAATATTAGAACTTTAGTTCTATAAGTTCCAAGAAAGTAGTGAACTTTTTTAAAAAATTTTTTTTGAGTGAAAACAGAAAAAAAAGAAACGCCATTAAGAAAAGCGGTAAATCATTTAAAATACATAGGCAAAATCCGGAAGGATGAGGATTTGTCAGGCATTTTCAAACTTGCTAAAAACACTATTTCGACCTATTTAAATGGTAAGCCAGGGAAAAAATTTCTTAAAGATTTTGAATCGCATTTTAATATCAAGGTGTCAACATTTGAACATAGTTCTAATAGTTCAAATACAACAGATAGTTTGGCTGCTAGATATCATGTAAAGGTTGAAGATTTTCAGCTCGCTGACGAAGGTGTGAGAGCCATTTCTGTATACGATTTAGAGGATAGTGAAGAAAAGTTTGCATTAATAAAAAAGTTTGAACGGATGAATGAAGCTTTAATGAAGCTTACTGAACTAATTGCAGAGAAGGAACAAATTATAGGTGAGCAAAAAGCAAAGATCAGCATTTTTGAAAAAATATACGGCATCCCTGACCCGGATACATTATACAAACAATTAAAAGAATTACACGGAGATAAGTTTGTTAACAAAGGCTCATAAAAAATGATTGCATATAAGTTTTATAATTAAACGCTGCTATATGAAAATACTTTTACAGTTAGTTATTTTAGTTAGCATAACATCTTGTAATACCAACACTGCAAACAATTCAAACACTTATAAAGATAGCATTGTAACTACTGACACAACAACAACGGTGCCTCCGAAAAATAAATATCTAGACAGCTTTATTAAAACCCAACAACAAATTGCCTACGGTAATATAAAATTTGGGATGAGTAAAAAAGATTATGATAAGTTGCCACATAAAGAAACACAATTGTTTCAAACGGTCGGCACTCATGAATATGAATTCAACGCATTTACAAATCATGAAAATAAAATTTATAAACTACAATTTAAAGGTTTTGATTATGACGCAAACTTTATCAGCACAACTATACATGATGAAGTTGATAACCT
>CAZZXW010000179.1:0-6761 GCA_964658095.1 uncultured Parafilimonas sp.
TGAAAAATTGCCGGCCTGCTCCACATCGGCGGCAAGCCATATTCATCGATAATTGCTTTAAGATGAGGATCTTTTTGTGCAAGAAAATTACAGATGTCATGAAAATCATCTTTTGAGTAAACGTTGTGCATTCAGTATAAAAATAAAAATACTCTCATATAAATTATAGAGAGTATTACATTTTAAAACAAGGATCTTACATGAAAAATTGCTCTGAAACAATCTTTCCGTCTTTAACAGTGTAAACGCAAAGCTCAGTCATATTCATTCTGCTACGTCCTTTCATAGTAACATCCATTTTCATTGTACAAGCAAATGAATTATCTGCTATAACAGGTTTTGAAACTTCACCTCCATGATATTCTTCTACCATCGAATTCCATTTTTCACCTTTCTTTTTTATAGCATCCAATCCTTTAGTCTCCTTATCAAAATCGGGCGTGCCATGTGGTTCAATACTTACAGCATCGTTAGCAAATAATTCATTTTGTGCAGTTTCAAAATCTCCTTTTTCGCAAAGCTCAACTAAGCGGCTTGCAATCTCTTGTGTTGTCATAATTTTTTTTCAAATGTAATTACATTCATTTTTAAAATATATACGCAATATCATTTTAATATTAATATTCTATTTTACGCAAATCAATTATTAAAAATGGATAACAAACAAAAGCGTATTGCATTAATTACCGGTGCTTCAGGTAATTTAGGAAAAGCAGTTGCGGATAAATTTATTAAAGAAAATTATTTCGTTACAGGAACTGTTACACAAAAAGATGAGACCATATTGAACTATGCAGAAGATAAGTTTAAAAAGATAAATGTTGATTTAACTGATGAAGATGCGGCAACAATATGCGTTGAATTAATCATGAAAACGTATGATCGAATTGATGCTGCTGTTTTAACGGTTGGCGGCTTTGAGATGGGAGCAATTGCTAATACAAAAACAAGCGACATTTTAAATCAATACAAATTAAATTTTGAAACAGCTTACAATGTTGCAAGGCCTGTGTTTATGCAGATGCTCAAGCAAAACAGCGGCCGTATTTTTTTGATTGGATCAAAGCCGGGGCTTAATGCAAAGAATAGTAAAGGCATGATTGCTTATGGTTTATCAAAGTCTTTATTGTTCAGACTTGCTGAATTAATGAATAATGAAGCCAAAGGGAAAAATGTGAAAGTGTATGTTGTTGTGCCATCAATAATTGATACACCGCAGAACCGGAAAGCTATGCCTGGCGCAGATTTCAACAAATGGCAAAAACCCGCTGATATTGCTGATATTATTTTTCAGCATACATCGGGTGCAAACTTTGATGTTGACAATTATATTATTGAAGTATAAGTAATGTTCATTGACATTATTTTATCTTTTTACAAACTTCATCTTTTCCCTGGTAATGCGAGATAAGCCCTGTAACATTTCCATGTTCATCTTTTGTAAATTCAATTTTTGCATTGATAATTTTTAAATAAAAATTAGTTTCATCATCTGCAAACAAAGGAGATTTTGGCAAGCCACCTTGCGGCGCTTCAATTTGCAGTTGGCCATTTTCCAAAGTGATATATGCATGATGTTTTTTATCAAAATCATATTGGCCAATATATTTTTTCAGCACATCATCAAAAAGTTTTACGCCAACATGATTGCGCATTAATTCATATGGCTTGTGAAAAATTATAGCTGATAAACCTGCATTTACAGGAGTTAAGGATTCGTTAAACCAGCCTTCATTATTTAATAATATTATGGTTGCATTATCATCAGGATAATAACATAAATAAGCTATAAAGCCGGGCAATCCGCCACCATGTGCAACATTCTTTTTTCCGTATAATGAATCAATAAACCATCCATAACCATAATGCTCCAAATGTGGCGTGAATGCGGCTTTCCATGAACTCTCTGAAAGTATTTCTTTGTTTGCAACAGCATTAGCCCATTTATACATATCACTTGTTGTGCTCCAGATTCCGCCTGCAGCATATGTTACAGTTGAATCCCATCGCCACGCGGTTGCTTCTTTTTGAATTGAATCATTGAGCGTTTGATAACCTGTAGCGATATTTGAATCAGGTGAGTGTTTAAAATCTAATAATGAATGATCCATTTGCAACGGCGTGAAAATAATATCACGAACATTTTGCTCATATGATTTTCCGCTTACTTTTTCTATGATCAATCCAAGCAAATAATAACCTGAATTATCATAACTGAATTGTGTACCGGGGTTAAAATCCAATGCATGTTTAAAAATAATATCAAGCACAATTTGTTTGGCTATCGGGTTGCAAACAATATTAGAATCTTCTGCATCTATGTCGCCAGTATAATTATAAATGCCTGAAGTATGCGTTAATAAATTTTCAATCGTTATCTCATTTGCATATTTGAACTGCGGAAAATATTTGTCGAGTTTATCATTTACAGAAAGCTTTCCTTCTTCCTGTAATTTTAAAATTACAGTTGCTGTAAATTGTTTGGTAACTGAGCCAATTTGAAAAATCGTATTGGAATCATTCAAAACATGCGTATCAACATTTTTATAACCATAACTTTTTTGCAATAAAATTTTACCATGCTGAGCAATCAACGCATTGCCGTTAAACTTATTTATCTTATTAGCAGTAAGTAAATATTCATCTAACTTTTGTGTTATAGAATCATTTTGTTGAGCGTGGACAACAAGAAAGCTGGTAATGCAACAAACAAGCGCAATTAATCTTTTAATCATATTGAAATGAAAGATAAAAGATAATTGTAATCACCTTATGTTTATTTAATATTGAAATCATGCTTATTTTTCATTTTAAAAACCAAACCCATGTTGGTTAAAACATTTGGAAGTGCTGTTTATGGTGTTGAAGCAATTACTATAACAATTGAAGTGAATGTGAGTGCTGGTCAGCATTATACCATTGTTGGCTTGCCTGATAATGCAGTGAAGGAAAGTTTGCAACGCATGGAAAGCGCCATTAAAACAAATGACTGGTACATGCCGCGCATAAAGATTGTTGTAAACCTTGCGCCTGCAGATATAAAGAAAAGCGGCTCTGCATTCGATCTTCCCATTGCAATTGGTGTGCTGGGTGCCAGTGAACAAATTGAACAGCCTGAAAGGTTAAGCGAATATGTGATGATGGGAGAATTGAGTTTAGATGGAACGATTCAATCAATTAAAGGTGCGTTGCCAATTGCCATACAGGCACGTAAAGAAGGTTTTAAAGGATTGATTGTGCCTAAAGCAAATGCACGTGAAGCAGGCATGGTTAACAATTTAAAAGTATATGGTGTAACACATATAAAAGAAGTGGTTGATTTTTTTAAAGATGAAAATGCTTTAAAGCCTGTTGAAGTAAATACACGTGAAGAATTTTTTGATACGCAGCAATTCTTTGATATTGATTTTAATGATGTAAAAGGCCAGGAAAATATAAAGCGTGCATTAGAGATTGCAGCGGCAGGTGGTCATAATGCAATATTAATTGGGCCACCGGGCGCAGGCAAAACCATGTTGGCAAGAAGGTTGCCAACTATACTTCCGCCGTTAAGTTTATATGAAGCATTAGAAACAACAAAGATTCACAGCGTTGCAGGTAAGTTGCCAGAGAATAGTTCATTAATAAGTAAGCGGCCGTTTCGTTCACCACATCATACAATCAGTGATGTTGCCTTGGTTGGTGGCGGCGGTATTCCGCAGCCTGGCGAGATATCTTTAGCGCATAATGGGGTTTTGTTTTTAGATGAACTGCCTGAGTTTAAACGCACCGTTTTAGAAGTAATGCGCCAGCCAATGGAGGAAAGAAAAGTAAGTATTTCAAGAGCAAAAGTGGCTGTAGATTTTCCTGCAAGTTTTATGTTGATTGCTTCAATGAATCCTTGTCCTTGCGGCTTCTATAATCATCCTGAAAGAGAATGTACTTGTCCGCCTGGTGCTGTTCAAAAATATCTGAACAAAATATCAGGTCCATTGTTAGATAGAATTGATTTGCATGTTGAAGTAACACCGGTTGCGTTCAGTGAATTGAGTAATATGAAATCAAAAGGTGAGTCTTCATCATCTATTCGTGAACGTGTAATTAAAGCAAGAGAAATTCAAACAGAAAGATATAAAAATATGGAAGGCATGTATTGCAATGCACAAATGAGCAGTAAGCAGCTACGTGAAATTTGTATCATCAATCAGGCTGGTGAAAATTTATTAAAACGTGCAATGGAGAAACTCAATTTATCTGCACGTGCTTATGACCGCATCTTAAAAGTAAGCCGCACCATTGCTGATCTTGCTGCCAGTGATGATATTAAAGTGGAGCATCTTGCAGAAGCAATTCAATACAGAAGTTTAGACAGAGAAGGCTGGGCAGGATGATAAACAACGCCTAAACCGGCAATTGCAACAATACCTTCGGTTGATTCTGCTGCAAAAAATGCATTAACTATTTTGGCTTTAAATTTATACTCTTTCCTAAGGCGGAAGCACAGGCAGCGATTGTATTCTTCATTCACTAAACAATTTTTCAAACACAACACTATGCCATTAAAACAAGAAAGCGTTGAAACACTTATAAGCTTATTGCAATCAAACACTCATTTAAAAAATGCACTTGAATCTGCGATACATAAAGCAGGTGTAAAAGCAATTAAAACCTTAAATGATTTTTATAATTTCTTAGATGGATTACTTACGCATATTCCAACAGATAAAGCGTTGGATGCATCAACAGAAAACTTTTGGGTAATACTTAATAAAGCCCCAAACGAAACACTTAAAAAAAGCGATTTGTTTAATGAGTGGATAAGAGAATTCATGATGTCAATGGGTAAGTATATGGATTCAACCGAATCTGCAAAAGCGCTGGATACTTTTCTTAAAGATCCTAAAAATAAAATAGAAGATTATATTGAAAACCCAAGTGGCTGGTTAACTTATAACCAGTTCCTGGCAAGGCATGTAAAGCCGGGCAAGCGCCCTGTTGATGAACGTTGCAGTAATGAAATCATCGTTTCACCCACAGATAGTATTTATCTTGGTAAATGGCCAATTGAAGATGATTCAACTATTACAGTAAAAGGTGATACATATAATATAAGTGATTTGCTTGCAGGCAGCAGTTATCAAAGCAAGTTTAAAGGTGGAATATTTACACACTGCTATTTAAGTGTGAATGATTATCACCGTTATCATACGCCTGTTGCCGGAACTGTTGTTGAAGTAAAAAAAATTGCGGGCAGAACATGGACAAACGAAATTGAAAAATTTTTAGGTAATAAAACGGTTGATGATATCGGCTTTCAGTTTAAACAAACGAGGGGCTTCATTATTCTTAAAACAAATACGATTGGTTTTGTTGCAGTAATACCTGTTGGTATGGGTTTCGTTTCCTCTGTAAACTTTACAGTGAATGAAGGAATTCAATTATCAAAAGGAGAGGAGTTTGGTTTTTTTGCTAACGGCGGCTCTGATATTATTATGTTGTTTGAACCTGGCCGCATAAAATTTACAGCGTCTGCAAACAAGCATTATTTACAAGGTGAAAAAATTGCAAAGGCTATAAAAAAATAAATGATACATCATTATAAGGCCTTGCAATAGCATGATTTTTGGGTATTTCCTCTAAAAAAATCTATGAAAAGAATTGTCCTAAACTTTGCCATGATGATGGCGCTTGTTTCATTTACTTATCCGTACAAATTTGTTGCTGATAAAGCATTTATGATTAAAGCAACACAAGGTAATCTTGGTGAAGTAGATGCCGCAAAGCTTGCGCTGCAACAATCTACTTCAGATTCTGTAAAAGCGTTTGCACAAATGATGATTGATGACCACACATCTGCGCAAACAGAGCTGGCTTCTATTGCACAAAAAGAAGGTGTAACGTTGCCTGATTCAACCGATGATACACACAGGTTGTTTGCACAACGTTTAATGACGGTGACTGGTAAATCTTTTGATTCTGCTTATATGCAGTCACAGGTGCAGGATCATGTAAAAACAATTGCCATGTTCCAGGCAGAAGCAAGTAATGGTCTGGATGCGCAAACAAAAGCGTATGCAAGTAAATTATTGCCTAAACTGCAAATGCATTTACAACATGCACAAAGTATTGCACAAAGCAGCACGGGTTCAGGAATGCAGCAATAAGATATTTTAGTAAGTTTTAAATGCCCGGTAAAGCCGGGCATTTGTTTTTGCATCAGTTGATGCAACTATACAATACATATTATTTATGTGGCGGGTTAATTTGTTGAATGTGATAGTTACTTCCTTTTGCTAACAGATGCACCCGTAAATCCCACAGGCTTAGCTTTTGTTCGTTATTAAAATCTGTGATGGTGCTTGATGATATCTCAAAACCTTCTATTACTGTTACTATGCTGTTACCAATTATCTCTGCTTCACTGCCTTTGCGAATAATGATGGCTGTATCTTCTTCTATACCCAACCCTATACTGGTAGGGTTGGTGGCCATTACCTGCGCCATTCTTACAAACCTGTCCCTGTTTATAAAATGCGTATCAATACACACATCTTTCAAAAACTCAAGGCCCATGGTAATTTTAATTTCGCCGGTTATATCCTGTTCGCCTTTGCTGCCTGCATAAATCATAGGCGTTGAAAGTGCCATAGCACCGGCACTTGTACCACCAATAATTATCCGCTCGTTAATATAGCGTTCTTTTAACTGCGTTAAAAATTTAGTGCCTCCGTATAAAGAAGTAAGCACTAACTGGTCGCCACCGGTAAAGAAAAATGCGTCTG
>CAZZXW010000180.1:0-6706 GCA_964658095.1 uncultured Parafilimonas sp.
TTGTATTATCAAGCGCAACTTCAATAACCAGCGAATTAATAAAACCGGCTGTACGGCTGGCAGAAAATGTTTATCATGAGGCCAACAAAGACAATAAAAAAAGCTTGTTTAAAAAGGCGGGTGTAATGCTGGGCGGAATTATCAGGGATAATTCTTTGCAGGGGGATTTTTTTTTACATGAACGCAACAACAACCGCATGTTAATGAGCATGATGGATAACATAAACTTTAGCATGCGGGATGATGTGTTGAAGTTTGCAGCAAGTGGCACTAAACGCAATTGGAAAATGCGCCAGGAATTCAGAAGCCCAAGATATACGAGCAGATGGGATGAATTGTGTGAAGTGAAATAGTCAGGGCGTTGGAAGTTTACTCAATGTAATCTCTGCTTTTAAATAAAGATATAAATTATCTAAGTCTTGTTGAGTTAACGCAGGAAATGATATCATGTGAATATTATCATACTTTTTAAGCTGCTGATTATAATAAACGTTCCCTGATTTCAAAACACTATCGCTGTTTTTTATAATGCCATAGATCAATTCTTTATTAGATATAATCTTGCTCAAATCATCTAATAAAAAATTATCTGTTTTATTTTATGACATATAGAACAATGGTCTTCAAATAAAACTTTTCCAGCAATAAAACTTGAATCATTAAAAAAGTCTGGAATATTAGAAATGTTATCTGGTGTTTGGTTTTTTTCGTCATGTTTATACGAGCAAAGATGATAACCGATATAACTAACAATTAGTATTAATACCAAATAAATAATTCCCTTTAATATATACCTTGATTCGCTATTCATCCATCTCAAAGTAAGCTCATATTTTTATCATTTATCTTTGCCGACCTAATTTATAGGCGAGGCTTATTCCATTAATTATGATGACATCAGCAGAAATACGACAAACCTTTCTTGATTTTTTTAAAAGTAAACAACATCAAATTGTTCCTTCTGCTCCCATCGTTATAAAAAATGATCCAACGCTCATGTTTACCAATGCGGGCATGAACCAGTTCAAAGATTATTTTTTAGGTAATAAACAAGCGCCATATAAACGCATTGCAGATACACAAAAATGTTTGCGTGTAAGCGGCAAGCACAACGATCTTGAAGAGGTTGGTGTTGATACATATCATCACACGATGTTTGAGATGCTGGGCAACTGGAGCTTCGGTGATTATTTTAAAAAAGAAGCAATAGAATGGAGCTGGGAATTACTGACCGAGGTATATAAAATTGATAAGGAAAGATTATACGTAACCATTTTTGAAGGTGATGAAAAAGAAGGTTTGCCAAAAGATGAGCAAGCTTATAATGAATGGAAAAAATGGGTTAGTGAAGACAAAATAATTCTTGGAAATAAAAAAGATAATTTTTGGGAAATGGGCGATACTGGTCCATGTGGGCCTTGCACCGAAATTAATTATGATTACAGAACGGATGAAGAAAGAGCAAAGATTGACGGCGCAACGTTGGTAAATATGGGTCATCCCGATGTTGTTGAAATATGGAATAATGTATTTATTGAATTTAATCGCTTAAAAGATGGCAGCCTTGAACCGCTGCCGCAAAAGCATGTTGATACAGGAATGGGTCTTGAAAGATTAACCCGAACATTACAACATAAACAAAGCAATTACGATACAGATGTTTTCACCAGAACAATTGCGGAGATAGAAAGGATAACGAACAAAAAATATGATTACAGTGATAGCAAAGAAGCCATTGCATTTCGTGTGTTGAGCGACCATATTCGTGCTATAAGTTTTACAATTGCTGATGGTCAGTTGCCATCAAACACAGGCGCCGGTTATGTTATAAGAAGAATCCTGCGCAGAGCCGTTCGTTATTACTATTCTTATCTTGATTATAAACAACCATTGTTGTTTCAGTTGGTTGATATTATTGCAAAACAATTTGAAAACGTATTTCCTGAACTTAATCAGCAAAAAGATTTTGTAACGAAAGTTATAAAGGAAGAAGAAGATGCTTTTTTGAGAACGTTAGCTAAAGGCTTAAATAAATTTGAAAATTATATTATTGCTGTTCAAGGTTATGCAATTCCTCAAGATATAGTTGAATCAGAAAAAGATAAGGACAAGTTTGCTTACGAATTAATTAATGATAAAACAAAGTATTGGAGTCAGATTAAAAACAAAAAAATTGCCGGCGCATTTGCATTTGATTTAAGTGATACTTATGGCTTTCCAATTGATTTAACTGAATTGATGGCAAAAGAAATTGGTTGGTCTGTTGATATTGAAGGTTTTAATCAAGCATTACAGCAACAAAAAAACCGTTCACGTGCAGCAACGGCAATAGATACAGAAGATTGGATTATTGTAAATGATGATGTGGCTTTAAGTGAATTCGTCGGATATGATTCAACAGAAGTAAAAACAAAAATTGCGAAATATAGAAAAGTAAAAAGCAAAGGCAAAGAACAATATCAAATTGTTTTAGCAGCAACACCATTTTATGCAGAGAGTGGCGGACAAGTTGGAGACACAGGGCAATTAATAATTAATAATGAACAATTAATAATTACAGATACAAAGAAAGAAAACAATCTTATTATTCATTTTGCTGAATCACTTTCTTCAAATATTAATGAAAATGTAATTGCAAAGATTAATGTTGAAAGAAGAAAACAAACCGAAGCACATCACACTGCAACACATTTATTACATGCGGCTTTAAGAAAAGTTTTAGGAACACATGTGCAACAAAAAGGAAGCTTGGTAAATGCAGAACATTTGCGTTTTGACTTTTCTCATTTCGCAAAAATGACCGATGAAGAGATAGCAAAAGTAGAAGCAATTGTAAATGAAAAAATAAGAGAAAACATTCCGGTTGTTATAAAACAATTGCCAAAAGAAGAAGCGTTAAAACTTGGCGCAATGGCTTTGTTTGGCGAAAAATATGGAGACGTTGTTCGTGTTGTTATCATGGATCCAAGTTATTCGGTTGAGCTTTGCGGCGGCACACATGTTAGTGCAACAGGCGAATTAGGTTTCTTCAAAATAAAAACTGAAACAGCAGTTGCTGCTGGTGTTCGCAGAATTGAAGCGGTTGCAGGTAAAGCAGCTGAAAAGCTTATCCAGCAAGAGTTTCAGCAAATGCAATCTATTCGTGAAGCATTAAAAAATCCAAAAGACATTCAAAAAGCAATTGAAAATTTAAACGTAGAAAATGATGAATTAAAAAAGCAGTTAGAAAGTGTTGAAGCAAAACAACTGCAATCCATCAAAAATGAATTGTTGCAAAAAGTTCAAACAATAAATGGTATAAATTTTATTGGTGAAAAAGTTGAAGTAAGCAATGCTGATTCGCTGAAGAAATTATGTTTCGATTTAAAACCTCAGCTTGAAAATTATTTTATAACACTTGTTGCAAACATCGCCGGTAAAGCATCAGTTGCAATCATGATTGATGATATAATATCTGCTGATAAAAATTTAGATGCTTCAAAAATCATTAAACAAAATATTGCGCCATTAATTAAAGGCGGCGGCGGCGGACAAAAAACTTTAGCCACTGCCGGCGGACAAGATGCGAGCAATTTGAATAAAGTGATTGATGTTGTGAAAAGTTTATTGTAATGGATTTCCTCTTTCAATCCTCACGGCTATATTTTAGAGAATTTACAAAAGATGATGTTGAGCTTCTGTTTGATTTAAACAACAATCCAAATGTTATAAAATTTGTACATGAACCTGCACCCACATTTGAAAATGTTACCGACATTTTAGTCAATGTTATTCTTCCGCAATATAAACTATATAGTCATGGAAGATGGGCCGTTCATTTGAAAAGCAATGATGAATTTATTGGTTGGTGCGGCTTAAAGTACATTAAAGATGCTGATGAAATTGATTTGGGTTATCGTTTTAGAGAGAATTACTGGGGCAAAGGTTATGGTTATGAAGCAGCCAAAGCAACTATTAATTATGGTTTTAGTATTTTAAAATTGAAACGCATTGTTGCAACAGCGTTACCGGAAAATATTGCGTCCTGGAAGATCATGGAAAAATGCGGAATGAATTATCTTGAAAATATTATTGATGCAGACGAATGGAAAGTAAAGAAATATGAAATTATAAACCCCAACTCAAAACTTTAAACTGAAAACTTACTCAATATCTTCGCTGTATGTTGTTTGCAGATGTAATCGGTCAGCAAAGTACCAAGCACCATTTGCTGGAAATGGTGCAGCAAAACAGGTTAAGCCATGCATTGCTTTTTTTAGGTAAAGAAGGCAGCGGCGCTTTGCCGTTGGCCTTGGCGTTTACAGAATACATCAGCCTGTTGCCATCATCAGCCAAAAAAAATAACGAACCTTCTTTATTTGGTGAACCGGTTGCAGAAGTAAAACCTGTCTTTCCAAAAACGGCTGATGAAGCAGATGCGTTTATGCAAAAGCAGGCTGCATTTTCAAAAGCAAATAATTATATACATCCAGATATTCATTTTTCTTATCCTGTCATTCCAAAAAAATCCGGCGATAAACCTGTAAGCGCTGATTATGCTGAAGAATGGCGTGAGTTTATTCAGCAGTATGCTTATGGAAACGTGTATGATTGGTTACAATTCATTGGCGCAGAAAACAAACAAGGCAACATTACGGCTGAAGAATGCAATGACATTATACATAAACTTAACTTAAAAAGTTTTGAAAGCCCTTATAAAATTCTATTGATGTGGATGCCGGAATATCTTGGTAAAGAAGGCAACAAATTATTAAAACTGATTGAAGAGCCGCCAGCAGATACGCTGTTTATTTTAGTGGCAGAAAACGAAGACTTAATTCTGCCAACTATTCTAAGCCGGTGTCAGCTTGTAAAAATAACTGCACTTGAAACCAATGAAGTTACACAAGCCTTAATTAAACGCGGTAATATTGAAGCAGGAAAAGCCGCTCAAACTGCAGCCATAGCTCAAGGTAATTATCGCGAAGCGTTACAATTGTTACAACATGCATCTGAAGACTGGCAATCTTTATTAAGAGACTGGCTGAATGCAGCTTTGAAGAACGGCCCATCAGCCCAAACAAAATGGATTGAAGAAATGAACAAGATTGGCCGGGAAAAGCAAAAGCAATTCCTTTTATATTTTATTCATCTGTTACAGCAAAGCATGCGCATTCGTTTTGCGGGTAATAATGAAATTTCAATTGCCGAAACAGAAAAAGATTTTGCAATTCGGCTAAATAAAATTGCAACTGTTAATCATCAGCAGGCGATTATTGAAGAGCTTAACAAAGCTGTTTATTACATTGAACGTAATGCCAATGCTAAAATGTTATTTCATACACTCACCATCAAATTATATAATATCATTAAAAACAATACTTTAATTTTGACTGATTAACGCTGTAAATATTTTTCATATTTGCAGCATGTGAAAAAGAAACGAGGTTGGTTTTGGTATGATTCAAACGATAATTGATGTTTGTATATAATGGCAAAAAAATTTTACTATAAACGTTATATAATTGTAGCAACGTTTTCTAAAATATATCATTCTTGTTCAGCATAATTGCTGATGTAAGCTTGCGCCTTTACCAAAGTCTTCACTCACATTTATTTACTTATTTAACTGATAGCAATGGGCTGTGGAAGTTGCGGTACAGGAACACCTAACGGATGTAAGAGCAATGGCAGTTGTAATACAGGCAGTTGCAACCGCATGAATGTGCACGACTGGCTTTGGAACCTGCCGATAAGCGATATTGAAACTGCCTGTAAGGTGGTAGAAGTAAGTTTTAACCAGGGTAGCCGCAAAGATTATTACCGCAATCCATCGCTGCAATATTTTGAAAAGGGCGACATGGTTACTCTTGAATGCCTTAATGGGTTTGATGTGGGCGAAGTTAGTTTAACCGGTGAGCTGGTGCGGCTTCAGCTTAAGAAAAAAAATATCAGCGAGTTTAGTGTTGATATGAAAAAAATTCTGCGGCCAAGTACAGAAAAAGATATTGAACTCTATCAAAAAAACAAAGCCCGCGAAAAAGATGCGCTTACACTAAGCCGTGTAATTGCGAGGCGTTTGAATTTAGATATGAAGCTAATTGAAATAGAAATTCAGGCCGATGGAAAGAAGGGAACATTTTTTTATACCGCAGATGACCGCGTTGATTTTCGTGAGCTGATTAAACAATACGCCGGCGAGTTTAAACTAAAGATTGAAATGCGGCAGGTTGGTATACGGCAAGGCGCGGCAAAAGTGGGCGGCATTGGTAGTTGCGGAAGAGAATTATGTTGCGCAACATGGCTTACTGATTTTAAAAGTGTAACAACCACGGCTGCACGTTACCAGAATCTTTCTATTAATCAAACCAAGTTAAGCGGACAGTGCGGCCGTTTAAAATGCTGTTTGAATTATGAGCTGGATACATATCTTGATGCGCTGCAATATTTTCCTGACAATGCAGATACATTAGAAACATCAAAAGGATTAGCCATTCTTATTAAAAAGGATATTTTTAAAAACCTTATGTGGTACATAATACAAGGCGGTGCCATGCATTATCCTTTAACCATTCGCCGTGTAAAAGAAATAAAGCAATTAAATATGAAAGGCGTAAAGGTGGATGATCTGCAGCCGGTGGAATTAAATACTGCAAAAGAAACAGAGCATAGTTTTGTGGATGTGGTTGGGCATCTCACAATTGGTAACCTTGAAAAAACCACGCAG
>CAZZXW010000181.1:0-6669 GCA_964658095.1 uncultured Parafilimonas sp.
TAAAAAAAATATGGGATTATATAAAGAAAAATAATCTCCAGGATAGTAAGAATAAAAGAATGATTAATGCAGATGCAAAACTAAAACCGCTGTTTGGTAAAGACCAGGTTTCTATGTTTGATTTAGCCAAGATTGTGAATGATAATATTAAAAAATAATTTTGCTTGCTAATAATATATATCTACTGCGAAGCTTAAAACTTCGCAGTTTTTGTTTGTAGTTATTTAACTGCTATTTTAATATTACTGTTGCTGGCTTATATTATTACTATAAAATCATACACACTTCCATAACGCATCAACAAACCACTCTTTAGTATCATAAAAATTTTCAACCGTTTCAAAACCACTTTGTTCAGCAATGGTATTTGTTTGCTCAACGGAATATTTGGTTGATATTTCCATGTAGATTGTTTCATGCGCATCAAAATCAATAAACTCTGTGTCACCAATAAGCACACGTTGCTTGCAGTTGCTTATTAAATAACTTTTACACTCACCGTTTTCAGGATTATATACAGGAAAATGCGAAAAATTTTCGATAATAAAATCTGCATTTAGTTCAGTGTTTATTCTTCTTAATAAATTAAGATTGAACTCTTTTGTTATGCCTTTTTTATCATTGTATGCATTCAAAATAATTTGCGGATTTTTCTTCAGATCAAAACCGATCAGCAAATAATCTCCGGGTTTTAAGCAACGCCTTACTTCTTTACAAAAAGCAATGGATTGCTGGTAATTCATGTTGCCAATATTACTGCCCATAAATAAAACCAGTTTTCTTTTTGATGAAAGCTGATTTGCCTTTTTAAGCATTTCAATATACTCGCCATGTAAGCCATGAATGTTTAAGCTGCGTACTTTTTTTGGCAATTCTTCCTTAATCAAATCAAGAACATGCTTTGAAATATCAACAGGGAAAAAAGTAAAGTTTTTATTTCTTTTAAAAATTTGTCTTAGTAAATAAACTGATTTACTGCAATCACCGGCGCCCAATTCAATTACATCATAGTTTTTTTCTGATGCAGCAATGGTTGAAGCAATATCCGGAGATTGTGTTTTTAAAATTTCCATTTCACAATCTGTAAGATAATATTCATCGCAATGCATTATTTGCTGAAACAATTCATCGCCACGATCATCATAAAAATATTTTGACTCAAGATATTTAGGCGATGACTGCAAGCCTTTCATCACATCTTTATAAAACTTTGTTGTGTTTTGTGTAATTGTTGTTAGCTCCATAATTAGTTTTTTTAGCTAATGGCCAATGCTGATAGCTTTTAGCTGATTTACTTAGCAAGCCTTATGCCTGTATATTGCCAGCGCAGCTGCGGATGAAAAAAGTTACGATAAGTTATTCTGCTATGGTTGGGCGGTGTAACTTCAGAGGCACCACGCAGCACTTTTTGGTTTACCATAAACTTACCATTATATTCACCTAAAGCCCCAGGCGCTTTTGAAAAACCGGGATAAGGTAAGTAAGCACTTTCTGTCCATTCCCAACGCTTGCCCCAATCAAATTTTGTTGCAGCAGCTTCCCATTCAGCTTCTGTTGGTAAACGCAACCCTTTCCAGCATGCATACGCATACGCTTCATAAAAACTTATGTGGCAAACGGGTTCATTCCAATCAATCTGCAGCAAACCATTCAGTGTATAATTCATCCATGTATCATTAATTAAATGCCAATACATGGGTGATGAAACTTGATTTGCCTTAACCCATTCCCAACCTTCCATGTGCCAGTATGTAAAATTTTTATAGCCGCCTGCATTTATAAATTCAAGGTATTCTTTGTTAGTTACAAGCTCACTTGAAACTGAATAATCATTCAGGTAAACTTTATGTCTGTTCAATTCATTATCAAAACAAAAGCCTTCACCTTCAAAACCAATTTCATACACACCTTCATCAATATGTATCCATTCGCTTTGCTTTTTTGATGCTAGATTTTTGTCTTCATGATACAATGCCGGAAACAAAGGATTGTTGCCTAAAATGTATTTGATGTCAGTTGCAAGTAATTCCTGGTGCTGCTCTTCATGATTTAACCCGAGCACAATCAAATCTTTTAATTCATTACTCAAATTATGATTTAAAAAATTTTGCATGGCTTCATCAATATGCTTGCGGTATTTATAAATATCAGCAACAGAAGGCCGGCTTAAATTGCCGCGATCTGTGCGTATAACTCTTGCACCGACAGCTTCGTAATAACTGTTGAAAACATAATTATAATTTGGATTGAACTGCTCATAATTTTCATCGTTTGGCTTCAACACAAACTCTTCCCAAAACCATGTTGTGTGACCAAGATGCCACTTAGGAGGACTAACATCAACAACCGGCTGCACTACATAATCTTCTGTTTCAAGATTTGAACAAATGTTTGTTGAGCGGTTGCGTACTTCTTTGAATCTTTCAAATAAATTCATAACATATAATTAGAATGAAAAGTAAAAGTCAAAATTGATGTGATTTCGAATTACTTTTTAATTTTTACTTCGATTAATATAGTTTGTCAGCTCACTAATAGAATGTACGTTCAACGCGTCGCTTTGTTTTCTTCTCATCATTAATGCATAAGCGTTATTAAAACCTATTGGTTTAAGCCAAACCAAATCATACTTTTTTTTGAACTGATCAGACACATAATTATATACGCTATCGCGATTTTGATGTAAGCTGTTTACTGTATTTGCCGATGCATTTAAAATTGCCAGCAAGCCAGTGCCGGTGTATTCAGGATACATATCAATCTGGTTGTTTGTAAGTGCATCAAAACAAATCTTTGTGCCGCCCAAACCTGTTTTTGTATCAACATTAAAATTAGTATAACCTTTAATCAGCATTGCATACATGCTGATTAAAATATACTGTTCACCGAATATTTTTGAACCAAGGCGAATTGTTTCTTTTTTATTGCTTTTTGGTTCTTTGTATAAATTATTTTTTATCAAAAAATCTTTTGCAACTTTTTCCGGCGATTGTTTTAAATAATCAACTTTATAATTTAAATCAGTCATTATCGAATCATTTATTTTACCTGAAAGTAAATTCAAAACAGCCTCAACTTCAGGATGTTTTTGCAGCACATCATTTCTTATAACCGGCGCAGCATAATAAGGTGGAAAAATCTTTTTATCATCATTCAAAACAATTAAGTCAAAAGCCTTCAAACGCCCGTCTGTACTGTATCCGCTAATCACGTCTAATTTTTTTTCATACGCCGCTTTATACATTACTGCATCACTAATAACAACGTTTTTTATTTTTAGTTTATAGGTGGAAGTTAATCCTAAGTAGCCATCCTGCCTGCCCATAAACTCCGGCGTAAAACCAGCAAGCAACTTATTATTTTTAAATGATGGCAACACATAAAATGATGATAACAATAAAATAATAAACGGCAATAACCAAACTGCTATACGAATTTTTTTTAGGTTGAGTTTTTGTATGCGTGATAATAAAAAATCAAAAAAAATAGCAAGCAGCGCAGCAGGTATTGCACCAGCCAAAATCATGTTAGTATTGTTTAAAGAAATGCCGCCAAAAATAAACTCACCCAAACCACCGGCTGCAATGTAAGCAGCTAACGTTGCCACACCCACATTTATAACCGTTGCTGTTCTTATACCTGCAAGTATTACCGGAAATGCAAGTGGCAATTCAACTTTAAATAATGTTTGCCATTTGCTGAAACCCATTGCTGCAGCGGCTTCTGTAATACTTTGATTAACTTCTTTAATGCCTGTATAAGTGTTTCTGATGATAGGCAGTAATGCGTATAAAAATAAAGCAGTAATAGCAGGCAATGGCCCGATGCCTAATAATGGTATCATAAAACCAAGTAATGCAATACTTGGAATAGTTTGTAAAACACCAGCAATGCCAAGTACAATGCCTGCAGCCTTTTTTCTTCTTGCAATAAAAATTCCTAAAGGCAAGCCAATTAATACAGCAATTAATAAAGAGGTAAATGTTAACCCGATATGTGCAATGGTTTGATCAAGCAACTTGCTTCTTTGCTGAACTATAAAACTCCACAAGCTTTGTTGCTGTTCCATCAGTTTGCTTTTTTATAATCACTGAATGCTTTCATTAATAAAGCATAGTTTATTTTTTTTGACTGATGATCGCTTTTTGCAATCAATGTGTTCTCATTATTCAAATTAAATAATTCCAAGGCCTGCCAGATGTTTTTATTTGCTGATATGTCTTTCAAATCATTTTTATCATTCTCATCATTGTTCAAAAACTTCCAAAGCATTTTAATTGTTACAGATTTATATTCTAATTGCAGGCGTTGCTCATCAAAAAAATTCCGTACAAAATCATTGGCCGGTTTAAATAATAATTCTGTTGGCGTTCCAACCTGCACAATCTTTCCTTTATCCATCAAACAAATTCTACCGGCAAGTTCAAATGCCTCCTGCACGTCATGTGTAACTAAAACAATTGTTTTCTTTTTAAACTCTTCAAGGTTTTTAAAATCGTTACGCACATGTGTTCTTGTAATCGGGTCAAGTGCGCCAAAAGGTTCATCCATCAATAACAAATCTGCATCTGCTGCAAGCGCTCTTGCAAGCCCTACACGTTGTTGCTGGCCGCCACTTAATTCAGTTGGAAAAGCATTATAGTAATCTTGCGATAAATGCAGCTTGTTCATTAATTCAAGCACACGCAATTTTATTTTTTCTTTATCCCATTTAAAAAGATTAGGCACAATGGCAATGTTTTCTGCAACGGTATAATGCGGAAACAAACCTGTGTTCTGCAAAGCATAACCGATACTTCTGCGCAGCGTTTCTGTATCCTGTTCTTTAATATTTCTTTTATTGATGAATATATCGCCACTTGTTGGTTCTACCAGGCGATTGATCATTTTTAGGGTTGTTGTTTTGCCGCAGCCGCTTGTGCCAAGCAATACAAAATTTTCGCCTTCATCAATGTTGAAAGAGATATCATCAACTGCTGTTTGATCTTTGAATTTTTTAGTGAGGTTTTTTACTTCGATCATCCGTTAACAGTAACTAACTTTAATGTAATAAAGTTGAGTACAGTTATTAAGATAGCCAAACTGATTTTTAATTAAGTAAATCAACAGTAAAAAAAGTTGACTAATTGGCTTTTGTAAGCTTTATATCGTTTATTATCATTGCCCGGTGAGAACAGCTGTCAGAAATTAAACCAAGGTGCATTTCATTGCCGGTTATCTTAAAAGCGTAAATACCTTTTGCAGTATCGCATTCGCTTTGACCGTATAATTTTTTTAGGGTTAACACTGTGTCCTGTGTTGTATAAGTCATTGTTTCAAGGTTTGAATAATCAGATGAATTTGTAACACTAAGTGTATCTGCCGTAAAGTTAAATATCACGTTAAGCGGTTGATCCATCTGAAAAGTTGTTTTCCATTTGGTATTTGCAAGTTGAGCCTGTGCATGCATTGCAAAGAAAATTATCAGTAGGCTATAAATAGTTTTTTTCATATAAAAATTTTAGTGAATTGCAATTTAGTATGATTCATTCTCATTTGGGAAGCTACCTGTTTTTACATCATTAATATAATCCCGGACAGCTTTGCCTGATTGTTCATATAAATTAAGATACTGCCGCAAAAACCTTGGCTTAAATTCAGTATTAATACCAAGCATATCATGCATTACCAATACCTGTCCATCACAATATTTTCCTGCACCAATACCAATTGTTGGTATTAACAAAGCTTCACTCACTTCTTTCGCCAATTGGGCAGGAATTTTTTCAAGCACAACAGCAAAGCAGCCTGCCTCTTCTAAAAGTTTTGCATCATTACGTAATTTGTTTGCTTCGTTTTCCTCTTTAGCTCTTACATTATAAGTGCCGAATTTATAAATGCTTTGTGGCGTTAAACCAAGGTGTCCCATAACCGGTATGCCCGCAGAAATAATTCTTTTTACGCTTTCTAAAATTTCTTCGCCACCTTCAACTTTAATGGCATGTGCGCCTGTTTCTTTCATTATGCGTATTGCAGAAGCCAGTGCTATTTCAGAATTAGATTGATAAGAACCAAAGGGCAGATCTACCACAACCAGGCAGCGGTTTACACCACGTATAACAGATGATGCGTGATAGATTATCTGTTCCAATGTTATCGGCAATGTTGTTTCATGGCCGGCCATTACATTGCTGGCACTATCGCCCACAAGAATTACATCAATATCTGCATTATCTATAATTTTTGCAAAAGAAAAATCATACGCAGTAAGCATGGCAATCTTTTCACCAGTTGCTTTCATGCGTTGTAACGTATTGGTAGTAATTTTTTTTAATTCTTTTGATGATGCAGACATAAATTATATTAAACTTTCACTGCTGATTACTTCAACAGGTTTCGGATTTTTTTTGTTAAGGTAATTGTAGATCTCAATCTGTGATCTTATTTTAATATTCCCATCTTGTTGAACATAATTGTTCTGCAAAGTTTCATCTAATATGCGGGCTTTTACGTTATCGTTCAGTTCTATGTCAACAATTTTTTTAAGTTCATTGCACAAAGATTTTTTTGTTACAGGAACAGCTGCCTCAATGCGATGATCAAGATTTCTTATCATCCAGTCAGCAGAAGAAATAAAAATTTTCTCATCGCCGCCATGATGAAATATCATGATGCGCGAATGCTCTAAAT
>CAZZXW010000182.1:0-6662 GCA_964658095.1 uncultured Parafilimonas sp.
ATAATCCCGCAGGAACGGAAAAGCCAGGAGCGCCTTATAATAATGAAACAGATAATTACTGGCAAACACATTACCAGTTATTTTTTGATCATGATTTTAATAAGAACTGGAAAATGAATACAGCTTTATTTTTAATTCGCGGCAAAGGTTATTATGAAGAATATAAAGGTGTGGCTGCTGAAACGGCTGCCGGTGATAATAGCGAAACATCTTTTGCTTATTATGGATTGCCAAACATTATTTCCGGTAATGATACTATTTCCAATGCAGATGTTGTAAGAAGGCTTTGGCTTGATAATTATTTTTATGGACAAATATTTTCACTTCAATACAAAACAATAAAAGATGAATTAACGATTGGGGGAAGCTGGAGTGTTTATGATGGTAAACATTATGGAAAGTTGGTTTGGAGCGAAGCAAAAATTCCTTCGGATTATCAATACTATTATTTTCCTGCAACAAAAACAGATGAGAACGTTTATGCAAAATGGATGCATAGTTTAAATGCAAAATGGAACACATTTGCAGATGTTCAATATCGTTTTGTAAAACATGATATGAAAGGCTTTGAAGACAATCCAACTCTGTTTATAAACCGCAATTTTAATTTCTTTAATCCCAAAGCAGGCGTTAGTTATAATTATAAAGGATGGAATGCTTATTTAAGTTATGCGCTGGCACATAAAGAACCAAATCGCGATGATTTTGAAGCAAGCCTTTTACAACAACCCAAAGCAGAAACCCTGCATGATTTTGAAGCATCAATTGAAAGAAGAAAATCAAATTATAATTTCTCTGCAACGCTTTATTATATGTTATATAAAGACCAGTTGGTGCTTACAGGAAAGATTAATGATGTAGGTGAATATACAAGAACAAACGTTCCTCACAGTTACCGTGCAGGCGCTGAATTACAGGCTGGCATTACATTACAGCGTTGGCTAAATATAAACGGTAATATTACTTTCAGCCAAAATAAAATAAAATCTTTTACAGAATATCTTGATGCTTATGATGCAGATTACAATGATATCGGCCAGCAATCAGTTCAACATAAGAATACAAACATTTCGTTTTCTCCAAATACTATTGCAGCAGCAACAATAACTTTTATTCCGCTAAAAAATATGCAGTTAAGTTTTGTAAGCAAGTATGTAAGCAGTCAATACTTAGACAATACACAAAACGAAAACCGCAAGCTGCCATCTTATTTTACTGAAGGTTTTCGCCTGAATTATTCATTATACAAAAAGCTGTTGAACCAGGTTGATTTTATCATTGCTATAAATAATATTTTTAACCGTTTGTATGAATCCAACGCAAACACTTATCCTTATGTGTATGATGGTTCAGTTGTAAATGATAATTATTATTATCCTGCTGCCGATATAAATTTTATGATTGGATTAAATATAAAACTCTGATCAAGCAGTATAATTTATTACAGGTGATTTGTTACACCGCTAAAATCTTTTCAATTCTATCTAACTCTTCTTCTGTAAAACGGAGGTTATTTAATGCACTTAAATTATTACTTAGTTGCTCAACTGAACTTGCTCCTATCAACACACTTGTAACACGTTTATCCTTTAACAACCAGGCAAGCGCCATTTGTGCCAATGATTGATTTCGTTGTTTGGCAACTTCATTCAATTGCTTTATTGTATCTATTTTCTCAGCAGTTATCTCTGTTGTTTGTAAAAACCCGGTTGCCTTTGCAGCACGTGAATCTTCCGGAATTCCATTTAAATAACGGTCTGTAAGCATGCCTTGGGCCAATGGCGAAAATGCAATGCAGCCAACGCCGTTATCTTCAAGCACATCAAGTAACGCATCCTCCACCCAACGCACAAACATGGAATATTTTGGCTGATGAATTAAACAAGGCGTGCGTAAGCTTTTTAAAATTTCAATGGCACGCTTTGATTGCTCGGCATCATAATTTGAAATGCCTGCATACAATGCTTTACCCTGTTTCACAATTGAATCTAAAGCCATCATGGTTTCTTCAATCGGTGTGTTTGGGTCTGGCCGGTGAGAATAAAATATATCAACATAATCCAAACCCATTCGTTGCAAACTTTGGTTGCAACTTGCCATTAAATATTTTCTTGAACCCCATTCACCATAAGGCCCGGGCCACATTAAATAACCTGCTTTGGAAGATATGATCAGCTCATCACGAAGATTGCCGTTAAAATCTTTGGCCAATATCTTTCCGAAATTTTCTTCTGCGGAACCAGGCAACGGCCCGTAATTATTTGCAAGGTCAAAATGCGTAATGCCGTTATCAAATGCATGATGAATGATCTTTCTTCCATTTTCAAATACATCAACAGAACCGAAGTTGTGCCACAAACCTAATGAAATTGCGGGCAACAGCAATCCACTTTTTCCGCAACGGTTATATTGCATGGTTTTATACCTTTCAGGCAACGGAGTGTAGTTCATATTTAGTTCTTTTAATTTTTAAAAAGAGATAAGCATTTGGGCTATCATCTTTGTGCAAATATCGGCTTTAGTTCCGGCTATTCGCTGCAAGTACGGCACAAAGCCAACGCACAAACCTTCACCGGGCTTCCGCTGCCATCCGGCAGCCATTCTTCTTTTAAACATCATTCATCAATTGGCTTGACTTTTGGGTTCAATCTATTATCGCTAACCTAAAAAATTATTAATATGGCAACAACATCAGAAAATAAAAAAACAGTAGAAGAAGGGAAAAACGTAAAAAGCAAAAAAGACGATTCATCAAAGAAAAAATCATCTTCAGGTTCAAATACAAAGCAAAAAACTTCTGAAAGAAAAGATGTAAATTCAGATGTAGATCAGGAATGATAGATATTTGAAAACTATTTTAATTCTTAATTCATTATTTTTTTTGTGAACAGTTAACTACAGAATTCGTTTATAAATTGTAATGAATAACCCTTTAGTTTCTGTTATTATTCCATTTTTAAATCCGGGAATCTGGCTTGCTGAAGCAATTGAAAGTGTAATTCATCAATCTTATAAAAACTGGGAAATCATTTTAGTGGACGATGGTTCTGTAATGGCAGATGCAAACACAGGCATTGCTTATTCAGAAAAATTTCCGGGTAAAATTGCATATGTTGAACATGTTGGCCATGTAAACAAAGGTTTGGCTATTAGCAGAAATACAGGCATAGCAAATGCAAGTGGCGAACTGGTTGCCTTTCTTGATGCGGATGATTGCTGGCTGCCACAAAAATTGTCAAATCAACTTAAGATATTTGAACAGCATCCGGAAGTACAAATGATATGTGAAGCATCTTGTTTTTGGTACACCTGGAAAGATGCAAACAGGAAAGATGGTATTACACAAATTGGCGCAGTGCCGGGCATTTATGATCCTCCTGAATTAATGAAACAATTGTATCCGTTGGGTAAAGGCCAGCCGCCGTGTCCGTCTGGCATTATTATAAAGAAAGAAGCATTGCAGCGTTCCGGTGGTTTTGAAGAAACATTTTCAGGTGTGTATCAGTTGTATGAAGACCAGGCTTTTTTAAGCAAGGTTTATTCAAAAGAAATAATTTACATTTCTGCTGAAGCAAATAATTTATACAGGAAGAGAGAGGATTCAATGTCGTCTGCTGCAAGTAATGAACAGCTTTATAAAAAGGTAAGGTTGTTTTATCATGCATGGCTGGAAGAGTATTTTTTAAAACCAACAAACAACAATCCTGAAATTATAAATCTGGTTGATGATTTTAAAAATAAGTTGCTTTCATCTTAATATATAATCTCTCTTTCCAACCATTAAATTTATTCATTAGGAATAACACTATAGTTTTTTCTAAACTTAATAAAAAGCAAAACACATAACTCACTTAAACCACAGATTAATCCAAGTGTTGGTGCGCTTATTTCAGTAAGGCTCCAGCCTGTAACATAAGAGCCGAGCACATCGCATAAATTGATAAGAGCAAGATAAGTGGTGAATTGTGAGCCTTCTACTTTTTTAATGCATAAACCCATCAATATAGGGAAGATGGTAACGCTTAATAAGGGATCAGCAAGGTTCCAGGCAACCAACGCAAAGCCTGAATAATAATGATAATGCCAAAGGTTATGTGTGCTGTTTACTATTATTAAGAATATGCAAACAGCCCACATTATTTTTACCTGCAATGGCTTATGGCCAATTTTATCAGATATATTTCCAGCAATAATTATCGCGATAAAAGTTACAATACTTCCCCAGCCGCCTTGTAAAAGAGAAACCTGTTTATCACTCCACTTCATTACATTAATAAGATGAAAACTATATGAACGGATAAACACACTTGAACAAAAATATATCAATGCAATCAGGAGAAAATACTGCAGGCTTTTTCTATTTGTAATTCCTTTATAAACATCTTTAAATACAGTTTTAAAGGGTGGATTTTTTTCGCTTGGAGTTTTACGATTGATCTTTTTACTAGATGGCAGCAACGTATTATCACGTTCAAGTTTTGTAAAAAAAAACATAAGAGATAATATAGCAAGGATAAGTGTTTGCACCGTTGCTGTAGTTTTAAAATTATAGCTATGCAGCATGATTGAAAACACTGTTGAACTAAAAGCAATGCCTAATAAAAAACCGCCGCGCATAAAACCATTAATTCTGCCACGCTCATTGGCAGGTGCAATATTTATAGCCATTGCATCTATGCTGGCAAGTTGAATAGATGCAAAAATGCTGTTTGTAAAAAAAACGCCGCTTAATAATGGCAGGCTGTATTGTGGTGCTTTAATAGTAAACAAACCTGTTGTAACAATTATACTTGCCCATTGCGCAAATACAATCCAATGCTTACGGTTGCCCATGCTTGAATACTGAAACCTGTCAATCAACGGTCCCCACACAAACTGAAGTATCCATGGCAAGCCAACAAACGCAATAAATGTTCCTATGCTTTCTGAAGAAACGTTTTTACCGGCAAGATAATTAGCAAGCGCATAGATGGAAAAGCCCGCCGGAATACCTTGGAAAACGTATAAATAAAAAAAAGTGAAGTATCTTAAGTTAGCGCTTTCATGCAATACGGGTGCCTTCATTAAATAGTTTTAAATTTAATTGCTTGCGTTTTAATTAATGTCTATTTCATCCATTCAGTTAGTTGCTCTTTAAATGTTGCAAGGTTCCAGTCGCATACCTGGTATCTCCCGAGTTTTTTTAAATCAGAATTAATATCAATGCAAACAGCTTCAGTAGTAAAGCAGGCATCAAGTTGTAATTCATTAACTGTCTCAATCGTATCATTATTATAGCTGCCATAAGGATAAGCAAGACAATTGCTTTGTAGATTATATTTATTGAAAAGCATTTTTTTACAAGATAATATCTCTTCAACCTGTGAATGTTTTTCCTGCGATTGCAGATCTGGATGCGTATGTGTGTGCAAGGCTATTGAAAACAAATTGTTCTTTGAAAGCTCAAGCAATTGCTGTTCACTTAAAGGCAGGCGTAGTGTATAATGATTATCATTAATTCCTGCCCACTTTCTTATCATAAACATTTGCCTTTCCAATTCTTTATAAGGTAGCGTTCTTATTTTTTGCCATGTTTTTAAAAATACTTCACATCTTTTAGTTAAAGGTTCATCATACCATTTCCAGTTTGCATGAAGCTGCCATTGTTCATGTGTTAGTTCATGCTCATCAAGGATATAATTATAATTTTCTCCTGCAATGTTTAAAGAAAGATTAGCAGGAAGTTTTTTTGAATGCAGCAAAATAAATTCAAGTTCATCCCACCAGAATAGTGTGGTTTGATTTATAAAAGCAGTAGGAATAAAAAAGGTTGCAGGACAGTTATAATTTTCAAGAATGGGTTTTGCGTTAATGTAATTATTAGCATAACCATCGTCAAACGTGATGCAAATATTTTTGCCGGTAATATTGCCTGTGCTAACCTGTTTAACTAAATTGTTTAAGCCTATAATATTAAAATTGTTTTTTAAGAATTCAACCTGTTCTTCAAAGTGTGTTGGCGAAACACATATATCCCATGGATCTGTAGCAGTAACCTCAATCCTGTGGTACATCAAAACAATTATTTTGGGCAAAGAAGACGATGTAATTAAAATTCCTTTCATTAATCAGTTAGCTTAAAAGCGGTTTATTTTCATCTTCAAAAAATCATCCTTCACAGCTTCTATCAGCATTAAATATTATAACAATGAGCGTTTTAAAATGTTCTTTAAATAAGAATTTATGCTGTTTTCTGTAAAAGCGAATAATAATCTCTCCATTGTTCAAGCCCTTTTGTGTAAGCATCTTTTTCAGCAGAAGATTTTATGTACGGCGCTTGTTTTTTTATAACTGCGTACACTGATTCCATCATTACTTTATGCTTATGCGATAAGCCAGCAGCATGAAAGTAATAAGTGGCAATAAATTTTTCGTGATGTATAACAGGATACTTTCGTGCAATGTTTAAATACAGGTCATAATCTTCGCAGGCTTGCAAGTTTTCATCATATAAAAATTCATTAAAAACCCACCGCTGAAACATAACTGCGGCATGCATGCCAATATAATTACTTTGTAAAAAACTGGCATAATGATCGTTTGTTACTGTAACAGATATTTCATAAAGCTTGTTAGTTTCTGAACGTAAAAAATAATGATTGCCTGATACAAACGCAACACCA
>CAZZXW010000183.1:0-6657 GCA_964658095.1 uncultured Parafilimonas sp.
AGTGTAGAAATAAATGTTGCTTACCGAAGCCGCAATTCAACTGTTGTGGATCAGTCAGAATGGTTATTTGGTATTGGTATAAAAACAAACCTGTATAATTTTTATCACGATTTTTAAAGCTTGCCAAAGCCACTATATACATGCGTTTTAGTTTTAATTACACAAAACAAAAAGTGTTGCAGGCATTGCGCTATCATTTTATTGCGCAGAAAGAAATACGCATCATGTTTATTGTTATTATAGTGTTTGATGTTATTGCCGGTGCACTGTATTTCTCCGGTAAAATAAGGCCTGAACCATTCTTAACAGGCGCCTTTATCTGGTTTATATTTATTCTTTCATTCTGGTTTTTTATGCCGCTGGCAGTGTATAAAAAATCAGCAACATTTAAAGAAAAATTTACCATTGCTTTTCAACCAACCTATGTATCATTAGAAAATGAACAGGGCAGAGTTGAATGGGAGTGGAGCCGGTTTATAAAATATTTTGAAAGCCCAAACTTCTTTCATTTATATTTTTCTCAAAAAGCTTTTTTTCTTGTTCCGAAAGATAACCTTACCAAAGATGAACATCATGATCTAAGAGGAATATTAAGCAGCCATATTAAGTAGATGCTATAAATCTTTTTCCATTACATAATGTGGAATTGTTACTTCTTCAAATTCATCACCTGATATTTTATATCCTGATTTTTCATAAAAGCCAACTGCAGATTTGCGGGCATGCATCATTATCTTTTTATAACCTCTGTCTCTTGCAATATTTTCTGCAAACTGCATAAGCACTTTACCGATGCCTTTGCCCTGTAAACCAGATACAACGGCCATTTGGCGCAATCTTACTGTATCCGGCGCTGCTTTGGTAAGTAAGCAACAACCCTCCAGTTTTTCATCTTCAAAACAACCCAATAAGATATCGTCTTTTTCTTTTTCCAGTTCACTTTCATCAAACAATAAACCAAGCGGTTTTCTTAAAAGCAGGTTACGCAAATTAACCATTTGCTTATATTCAGGTGTGCCATGATCAATTAATCTTAAAGCCATAAAAAGTGAACAAGTTTAAAGAAGGTAAATTACAAATTAATAAGGTGCTATTAATGTGCCTGATAATTTAACCTTTCGAAATATCTAAAACAAAAATCATGGAAAAAATTTGTTTTTAAGTAAAAATTCTATTTTTGTGCTTACAAAAAAATATAAAATGTCAGACATCGCTACACGGGTTAAAAAGATTATAGTTGATAAGTTAGGTGTTGAAGAAGCAGAAGTTACAAATGAAGCTTCTTTTACAAACGATCTTGGTGCCGACTCACTGGATACAGTAGAATTGATTATGGAATTTGAAAAGGAATTTAATATTTCAATTCCTGATGAACAGGCGGAAACTATTACTACCGTTGGTCAGGCAGTAACTTATCTTGAAGAGCACGCTAAATAATTGACAGCACCACATTTTTGCAGAATCCGCCTGTAATAAATAATTTACAGGCGGATTTTTCACATAGCACCTATTTACATGATATATGACAGAGTAGTAGTAACCGGCATGGGGGCGCTTACACCGCTTGGCAACAGTGTATCAGATTATTGGCAAAATCTTATTATTGGTAAATCAGGCTGTGATTACATTACTAAGTTTGATGCATCAAAATTTAAAACACGCTTTGCCTGCGAAATAAAAAATTTTAATCCCTCTTTATATTTTGACAGGAAAGAAACAAACAGGTTAGATCCTTACGCACAGCTTGCTATTGCATCATCAGATGAAGCAATGACTGATGCCGGGCTTGTGAAAGATAACTATGATCCTGACAGAATTGGAGTAATAGTAGGAAGTGGAATTGGCGGCTTTACAACTTTCCAGGAAGAATTAATTAGTTATGGATTGAACAATCGCACACCTAAATTTTCACCTTTTTTTATTCCCAAGATAATCTGCGATATGGGTGCTGGCTTAATATCAATGCGGTATAATTTACGCGGGCCAAATTTTGCAGTAGTCAGCGCCTGCGCTACCAGTAATAATGCCTTGATAGAAGGTTTGTATCATTTAAGATTAAATAAAGCAGATGTTTTTTTATGTGGCGGCACTGAAATGGGTATTTGCGAGGCAGCAGTTGCTGGCTTTAGTTCAATGAAAGCACTAAGTGAACGTAATGATGACCCTGCAACGGCAAGCCGCCCTTATGATAAAGACAGAGATGGTTTTGTAATTGGTGAAGCTTCGGGCATATTAATAATTGAAAGGCTTGAGCACGCTTTAAAAAGAGGCGCTAAAATTTATTGTGAGCTTGCAGGTGCAGGCGCTTCAGGAGATGCTTATCACATGACGGCGCCACACCCTGAAGGGCTGGGTGCAAAAAAAGCAATGATATCTGCTATTGAAGATGCGGGTATGCAGCCCGGAGACATTGATTATATTAATACACATGGCACATCAACTTCTTTAGGTGATGTTGCCGAAGTAAAAGCTATTAAAGATGTGTTTGGTGAGCATATTTTTAACTTAAACATCAGCTCAACCAAATCAATGACAGGCCATTGTCTTGGTGCTGCGGGCGCTATTGAAGCCATTGCCTGTATTAAAAGTATAACAGATGGCATTGTGCCGCCAACCATTAATCATTCAACAAATGATCCTGAACTTGATGAACAAATAAATTTTACATTTAACGTAGCGCAAAAAAGAAAAGTGAGAGCCGCGTTAAGTAATAGCTTTGGTTTTGGTGGTCATAATTCAACAGTAATTTTTAAAGAATATATAGCCTGAAAAATTTTTTAAGCAGATTCATCAAATCCAAGCAAGCCATTTTTTTTGAAACACAACTTCAAAATGTAATTGGTATAAAACCAGGCAGGTATTCATTATATTATACAGCCTTAAGCCATCGTTCAGTAAAAGAAGGCACCGCAGAAAATAATGAACGGCTTGAGTATCTTGGTGATGCTGTATTGAGCGCTGTAGTTGCTGACTATCTCTTTAAACGCTATCCTTATAAAGGCGAAGGATTTTTAACTGAAATGAGAAGCAAGATGGTAAACCGCCAGCAGTTAAATGATGTTGCTTTAAAAATGGGATTGAAAAAAATTACCTTATACAATAAGTTTGATAATTTTCTTAAAGGCAGCCAGATTTTTGGTAATACACTTGAAGCATTGGTTGGCGCCGTGTATCTTGATAAAGGTTATTTGCGCACCAAGCAATGGGTTTTACAAAGAATAATTATACCGCATTTATTTGTTGATGATCTTGAACAGATTGATATAAACCTTAAGAACCGCTTAATTGGCTGGGCAAGCAAAAACGGAAAGCAGCTTGAGTTTGAAACACTGAATGAAAGACTTGAAGGTACCCGCAGAATTTTTACCATTGCTGTAAAAATTGACGGGATGATTTTATCTGAAGGCAAAGGATTTAATAAAAAAGATGCCAGCCAGGTTGCTGCACAGGTCGCCATTGAAAAATTAGGGTTGTGAATTTTTATTAATTGTTTGGCACAACTCTATCAAAACACCGTTAGTAGTTTTTGGGTGAATAAAACATATTAATTTATTGTCTGCGCCTTTTTGAGGTTCTTCGTTCAGTATTAAAAAACCTTCTTGTTTTAATCTTTCAATTTCAGCATAAATATTTTCAACTTCAAAAGCAATATGATGAAGGCCTTCACCTTTGTTGTCAATAAATTTCTGAATGACATTATCTTTGGTATTGCTGCTTAATAATTCAATTTTTGTTTCCCCAGATTTAAAAAATGTTGTAGTTACATCCTGGCTTTCTACAAACTCTGTTTTATACGATTTTACATTTAAGATTTTTTCAAACAAAGCAGTTGAAGCAAATAAATTTTTTACCGCAATACCTATATGTTCAACATTTTTCATAAAACTGTTATTACAACTACAAACATATTATACAAATTGAATGTTGAGTGAGTTATAGTTTGTTGATAAGAAAGCGTAATTTTGTATTGAGTGAATAAATTTTTATTATGGAAGCAATAGAAGAAAGCATAACCGCAAGTGAAAAAGCACAACTGAAAATTCTTGAATTAATGAACCATGCTGGTATAAGCAAAGATTATTTTTTACGCGTTTCAGTTGTTGGTGGCGGTTGTTCAGGATTAAGTTATAAACTTGATTTTGATAACGAATTAAAACCGAATGACCAGGTTTTTGAAATGAATGAGGTAAAACTTGTTGCTGATATAAAAAGCCTTCTGTATCTTATAAATACAGAACTTGATTATTCTGATGGTTTAAATGGTAAAGGATTTGTATTTAAAAATCCGAATGCATCCCGTACCTGCGGTTGCGGTGAAAGCTTTGCAGTATAACTAACTTCCCCAAGCTTCTTCAAAATACTTCTAGCTCTGACTTACTGATTATGCAAAGCTATTGAAACTGTTGATTCGCTTTAATTAAGTGTACAATTAATCTTAAAGTATATGCATCTCCTATAATTGCTTTACTTGTTAGATTATCACGAATTTACTGACAACATTCCATCGATTACAAAGAATAAAATATATAAATAATGAGACTATATTATGCAGCGAATGCTAATGTATCAATGTCTCAATAGTTAAGGATTTTAGAAAAAAAGTTTAAAAATATGTGTAATAGTTACATTATGCACATTATATTTACGCTTTAATTGCTTGTTTCTAATTACAAATTGCTTGAAATAATCTTAAAAACTGCTCGTATTATGAATTCAAATCGTTTTTTGAAAACGCTTGTTTTGTGTCAATTGCTGTTGCTTATGACAGTATTTTCCCAAGCACAAACAAAAACAATTAGTGGGAAAATTCTAGATGAGAAAGGAAATCCAGTTGTTGGAGCTTCGGTAGTACCAAAGGGTGGCAAAGGTGGAACTACTACAGATGCAACAGGGCATTATAACCTGGTTGCCCCATCAGGAACTACAACGGTAGTTGTTAGTTATGTTGGATATGCTTCCCAAGATCTAGATGTAACTTCTTCAAGTGATGTATCTGTAAATCTGAAACCCGATAATTCTACTTTAAATGATGTTGTAGTTGTTGGTTACGGCACTCAAAGACGAAAAGATGTTACAGGAGCTGTTGCCTCATTACAGGCTAAAGACTTTAATAAAGGTGTTGTTTCAGCGCCAGATCAATTACTTCAAGGAAAGGTGCCTGGTCTAGAAGTAAATGTGAACAGTGGGCAACCAGGTGCTGCTACCATAACAAAAATAAGAGGTACTAACTCAATTGTTTCAGGTAATGATCCTTTATATGTTGTTGATGGGGTTATATTAGACGGTCGACTACCTATACCTGGTTTTGGAAGTGTTTCTGGTTTAGGTAATTTACCATCCAGCAACCCGTTGTTATTTATAAACCCTAGTGATATAGCTTCAATTGATGTACTAAAAGATGCTTCTTCCTGCGCTATATATGGTTCAAGAGGTGCGAATGGCGTTATTCAAATTACTTTAAAGAGAGGGCAATCAAACGGGCCATCAAAAATAGAAGTAGGTGCCTCGGTTGGCGTTAGTGATTTGATGAAACAACCCGATATACTTAGTGCAAGTCAATACAGAAATGAATTGAAAGTTTACGGCTATGGTTCTGATTCAGGGGCTTCATTAAATCCTTTTAAAACAATTATACAAAATGGCGTAACCCAAAATTATAGCCTTGCATTAAGTGGAGGAAATGAAAACGGAAAATATAGGGCATCTTTTCTTGCCTCTGACCAAGAAGGCATCGTTAAAAAAACCGGGCTTACAAAGTATATAGCAACTTTCACTGGTGACCACAGTTTTCTTAATCATAAACTTAATTTTCTATTTGATTTTACAGCCGGGCAATTTGCTCAGCAATTTACTGCTATTTCAACTGATGCAGGTAGCACAGGTAATCTGATTAGTGCTGCAATGAACTGGAACCCTACATTAAATCTTAAAGAAAACGGGTTATGGAACCAGGCTAACCCAAGTGGCCAGATAAATCCAGATGCTATTTTAGATGCTTATTATGATAAAGCGAAAGTATTAACAGTTTTGGGTAATGTTAATGCATCTTATAAAATTACTCCATGGCTTGAATACAGACTTTTATACGGTTTGGAATATGGACAGGGCCAAAGAAACAACCAATTACAAGGCTGGATTGCTGCTACCGGTGGTAATGCTGATGGAAAAGGTCAAGCAGTAGTTGGCTCGTCAAATTTAATTTCTCAAACTCTTGCTCACACACTTACTTTTAATAAAGATTTTAGCGGTGGTTCAAGTTTAAACGTACTTCTTGGATATGAATACTATAAGACTGACTTTACAAATCAATTTACATATGTTTATGGGTTTGATTATAACCTAACTCAAACCAATAGAATTAATGCGAATTACTATGATAATATGCAGGATGGAAATCAAGCTAATTTAAGGACAACAACAAGTACAGGACCTGTTGCAAAACTGCAATCTTATTTTGCGCGCCCAACTTTTAATTATAAAAACCGTTATATTTTAACTGCCACTATAAGAGCAGATGGCTCAAGTAAATTCGGTGTAAATAATCGTTATGGTTATTTTCCTTCAGTAGGGTTTGCATGGAACATAAATAATGAGAACTTCATGCAGGGAAATAACATATTTGACCAACTTAAATTGAGGTTAGGTTATGGTAAAACT